>NZ_JBQKLI010000012.1:0-65763 GCF_052116305.1 Gallicola sp. Sow4_E12
ATCCGTGAATTCTCTACGCTTTCTTTTAGCCATATTCAGATTCTCCTTAGTCTTATTGTTTTAATTTTATATGACCTTAAGAAATCTGTCCAACTAAGTGTAACCTATCCAATATAGGAAAGACAAACGCTGAAGAAATGAATATATGGTCTTTAGAAGAATTTAACAGTTTTGTAGAAAACGTAAAGGACAAACCTTTATCTTATTTTGGTTTTCATCTGTTTTTCTGGACAGGTTTAAGAGTTGGTGAATTGCTGGCTTTAACTTGGAATGATATTGATCTAGAGAATAAAATCCTTCATGTTACTAAGTCCTATCAAAGAATTAAGGATAAAGACGTCATTACAGACCCTAAATCCCCTAAGAGTATCAGGGATATACCTTTGACAGAAAACACCATAAAACAAGCGTATGAAGTTAAAAAACAGGTATACAAACCTAAGGACACAGATAGAATATTCCAATTACAAAAAGATTCTTTCATCATGAAATAGAAAGAGGCAGCAAGAAAGCCGGATTTGAAAAAATTAGAATCCATGACTTAAGACATAGTGACGCTAGTATGCTGATTCATTTAGGAGTAAATCCCGTCGCTATCGCTAAAAGATTAGGTCATGATAAGGTAGAGACTACACTTAATACGTATTCTCATCTATATCCCAAAGATGACACAAGAACCGTTGACTTATTAGAGGAATTTGATAAAAATAATAAAATCAAATAAATTAGTACGTTTTTAGTACGCTTTAGCAAATAAAAAAGGCTACAACCGTTGATATAACTAGGTTGTAGCCTTTTTGTGTTTTATTCGAATTCAATTGTTCCTGGCGGTTTTTGAGTAATATCGTAAAGCACTCGATTGACCTCCGGTACTTCTGCACAGATTCTATCTGAAACTTTTTGAAGGAATTCCATTTCAAATGGATACCATGTTGCAGTTACAGCATCTTCTGTATTGATCGCTCTTAAGAAGATGGTTCTAGAATAGGTGCGTTTTCCGTCTGTTACACCTGTTACGCTGAAATCAGGCATCGCTGCAAAATACTGCCAAATTTCAGTATCAAGTCCTGCATTCGCTACTTCTTCTCTGAAAATATAGTCTGCTTCCCTTAAAATATCTAATTTCTCTTTAGATACTTCTCCTAAACAGCGTACGCCAAGTCCTGGTCCCGGGAATGGCTGGCGGTTTACAATTTCTTTCGGCATTCCAAGCTCACGGCCCACTTCTCTTACTTCTTCTTTATAAAGTGTGCGTAAAGGCTCTACCAGCTCAAAGTTTACGTCTTCTGGAAGCCCGCCAACGTTGTGATGGCTTTTTACAATCTCATGTCCGTCTTGACCGCTTTCTGAAATATCAGGATAAATTGTTCCTTGTACTAAGAAGTCGTAGCCCTCTAATTTTTGCTGTTCTTCTTCGAATACACGGATAAATTCCTCTCCGATAATTTTTCTTTTTTGCTCAGGGTCTGTAATGCCCTCAAGCTTACTTAAGAAACGGTCCTCTGCATCCACTACAATTAAATTAATATTGTACTGATTTCTGAAAGTTTCTTCAACTTGTTCTTTTTCGCCTTTTCTTAAAAGACCATGATCGACAAATACACAGGTTAAATTATCGCCAATCGCTTCATGCACCAAAACAGCACAAACTGAAGAATCAACACCTCCGGATAAGGCACAAATTGCTTTTTTATCCCCTATCTGTTCTTTAATCTCTTTAATACTTTTTTCGACAAATTTTTTCATAGAAGAAACCCCCTTTTTACTTTATACATTATATCATACTAATAGAAATCTTGATTTATTTTTTTGCAAAAAATAATTATTTCAGTATTCCAAAGGAGTATCCGCTATCTCTCAAATATTGAATAATTTGAGGAAGAGCATTTGCCGTCAACTGCTTGTTTCCTGCATCATGAAGAAGCACCACAGCCTTGTCTTTGTTTTCATTTTGCTCAAGAGTCGATTTAACATATTTTAATTGTCCGGCAGCTGATGTCGGTCTCACACTTTTTCTTTCCCCATCTCCTACAAGACAGTTCCAGTCGATCCACTCCATCCCATTGCTGGCAAGAGCCTCTGTAGGTCCTTCCATATTCTTCCAGGACATATGTCCACCTGGAAAACGAAGTACATGAGTACTAAAATCTTTTCCGAGAATATTTTGCAGCGCTTCATTTGCTTTATTCATTTCTTCTAAGATGTTTTCAGTATTGCCGGATCTTCCGGGATAAAGCTTATGATAATCATGTGAAAAACTATGAAGGGCAATGCCATGACCGTCTTTAATGATTCTATTTACAACATCCTTAACATTTTCTGTCACTCTAGAACCTACTATAAAGAATGTTGCAGGCACATTTTCTTTGTCTAATGTATCTAAAATTTGAGGAGTAATCTTATTATTGGGGCCATCGTCAAATGTCAAAAAAGCAACTTTCTTGCCATCAGACTCGATTTTGCCTGTCATCATATCGCGGATTTCTTTCGTATCGTAAGCGTATTTTGAGGCAGCATTGATGTGATTAGAGTTTTTAGCTATGGCTCTTTTCTCTTCTTCTACCTTAGCCTGTTTTTCTTTTTTTGCTTCCTTTTCTTTTGAAACCAGATTCACCTCTTTGCCAGCGTCCTGTTCTCCTGGGTTTTGCTGATTTGAAGTATTGAGCCCGCATCCCTTAATGATTAAAAATGACATCAGCACACAAGCAAATAAAACTATCTTTTTTCTTTTTTCCCTTCTTTTCCTTCGGTTCTTTCTTGCATTCTCCCGATTTGTCATAATACATCTCCTATAATTGATATTCATATAAATACTCTAGTATAACTATTTCTTATGATAGTATATCACTAAAACCTCGATTCAAAATCCAATATATATCAAAGACTTTATGACAAAAAGAAAACACCAGAATATATTACAATCGATTTTCATTCTGGTGTTACTGGGGTTTATACTATTGTCTATCTTTCTTGCTTTTTCTTTTGATTAACTGTTCTCGAAATCTTTCCTTCATAAGTTTATGAATATCCTCGAGCTCCATCTTTCTTCCCAAAGATTCCTGATATGCTATAACCGTAAGGACCTCAATATAACTATAAGCAAGGGCCATAGTGATAATAGATGCAGTTCCTCCCGAAATCACTCCCCCTACAATCGTACCGGCTCCAGGTATAAATTTTAAAACATTGGCAACGATAGTCCTTCCTAAAAATGTCGCTCCTCCTGTACCCCCTACAGCAGCTACAATCGATGCAATTTTCTGTTTATCCATGCTGATTCCGAAGATTGCCGTAATATGGGCAAGCATACCGATCTGCATAGGAACCAATACTGCAGAGTCTGAAAAGGGTATCGGGGTAAATCCTACACCGAAGGTAGTCGTAACATAGCGCTTCGCCCAGCGCCTGGCGGAATCAGCTTTCTTTTCCAAATCCACTTGCTGGGCATTGTTAAAAGACCCTTCTACCTCTTTCGGCAGATATTTGAAACTCTCTTCCAATAATTCTCTAAGCCCAAAAGACGGCAGAACAATATCATCGGATATCTTGTAATCTTCGCTTAGTATAGGAATAACAGCCTTTGCAGTTATATCAAGTCCTCTTATATATTCTGCCAGTTTTTTTCCATTATCCCCGATGGATTGTGTTAATACTACAACGAGCGGGATGATTTTACCCAAGTCGTTTATAAAATCAATTTCCATCTCTTCAATCCGTCCGCCGGCTGCATTGATACAATAATAGATCAAATGAATTCCCTCTTCTTCTGGGGAATTATAACTATCTTTTATTGTATCCAGTATTTCATGGCGCACTTCTTTTTGTACAGAAGGGTCTAACTCCAGCCCTTTAGTATCATAAAGAACTAAGGGGACACCTTCTTTTGTTATTTTTTGCAGATGGTCTGTAACCGGCTTTCCAATTCCTGTTTCTGCTATATTTTCACGAAAAAGATTGTTGATTAATGTACTTTTCCCCACACCGGTCTTCCCGATCAGCATAATACTGACAGGTTTCATATTTTCAATTTCTTCTTGAGTTTTTTCTAAAATTTCACTGATTATATCTATATCACCATGATTCATATTTTTCACCCTCTTTGTTAAATTATCTATACCCATTATTATTTTTCTTTAAAAACTGCATAATTCTTAAAATATGGGATATATATAACTAAACATATAAATTTGAAAGGAAGTGAAATTATGCGCGTTAATCATCCTATTGGACAAGAAGTTTTATTATTGGAAACGAATGAAAGAAAATATTATAAAAATAAAATGAATACTGCAGTCGGCTCTGTCGATATTTATACAAAAGATCCCTTTGAAATCGAAGCGGGAAACACAATCCTTCGCAGAATTTCTTTTGAAAGCGAAGAAGAGTTCGATGCCTATGTAAAAAAACTTGAAGAGGGTATTGATCCGTACGAAGGCCATACAAATCAGGAAATCAAAGAAGAAACAGATTAAGCGAAGCTTTTAAGCTTCGCTTTTTTGCGGATTCTTTATTCTTTTGGAAGGCAGGCTTTGCCCACAATATCCCTAACAGCAATTTCATAAACATTTACAGTTTCTAGATTCTTTTCTGTGAATTCAAAGAAACGCCCTGTCTGATGAAGCATAATTTGATTCAGAGCCTTTTCTTTTTGTATCGGCTCTTTCAAAAGAACTATCTCTCCTTGACCTATAACAGATTGATAAAAATATCCGTAATCGCAGCCTTTCGGTCCTGGGTTGAGTCCAATTTCATGATCCATTTCAAAGGCGATTCTAGGATTTTTCTCCCAAACATCTACCTTATGACCCTTTTTTGCACTATGTATATAAAAAGCAAATTTATCCCCTTCTCGTTTATATCCGAAATTAACGGGGACGATATGAACTGCCTGATCTTCCAGCATTCCTATGCGTATGGTTTTGCAGTGATTTATGATCTCTTCTATCTTTTCCGGGGTTTTAATTTCTCGATCTTTTCTTCTCATAGATTTCTCCTTTTCTCCTATTTTATCATATCGATAAAAAAAGAAGCTCCCAAAGGAGCCTCTTAAACTTTTTCTATTTCGCAAAGAAGGGCTTTAAATACAGGAAAACCGCTAATCGGATCCGTTATATTATCGCATGTAAGAAGGTTTACACAGGCATTTGCCCATTCTTCCTTCTGTATGAAATTTCCTCCCCCTACATTTATTTCTGTATCTCCTTTTTGCACATCTTCTGTAACTTTAGCATACAAGGGGATTTCTCCTCTTACAGTCTTTAATATAACCTTGTCTCCAGAATTAATATTTCTTTTCTGAGCATCCTCCGGATTGATCAATACTAAAGGAAGAGGCGACAAATTCGTCAGTTCGGGTATATTTAAATGCTGTGTTCGGAAAGTAGTCTGTATTCTAGCTCCTGAATTAAAGATCAGAGGATACTTTTTCACGGTCTCTTCATAGTTTTGATCTTCGCTTATAGATGTAAATTTAGGAAGAGGTTCATAGCCATATTCTTCTAATAGAAGGGACTTGAATTCTATTTTGCCGGATTTCGTTGGAAATCCCTTTTTCCCGTCTTCTCTCAGCAGACCCTTTTCGTATTTTTTATACTGTCTTTCAGACGGTGCCGGAAAAGAAACACCTTCCGGATGTCCCTTTAGTTTCTCGACCATTTCAGGCATTTCTTCAAAGGCCATTTCCAGCAATTCTTTTTCGTCTTTAGGATACAGCTCGCCGTATCCCATTCGCTCCGCAATATCATGAAGAATAAACACATTCGGTCTTGACTCTCCGATCGGTTCGATGATTTTTTCCCGAATTCTTGCATGGGCGGGATAAGTAACGTAGCTCAAGTCTTCAAAATAAGTGGTAGCAGGAAGAACAACATCAGCATAAAGCATATCCCTTGTAGGGAAACGATCGACAGTTACAAAGATTTCAAGATTTTTTAGAGCATTTTCCATTTTTTCAGTATTTGGATAGTTCACACTCATGCAAGCTCCTACATTTAAAAGACCTGCAATTTTATAAGGCTTCTCTTCCAACACAGCTTGGGGAAACTTCAAAAACTGCGGACTTCCTGTAAGAGCCTCAAACAGCGGATATTCTTCTTTTCCTATAGGTTCCGCCTCATAGTCGTTATAAAAAACCGTCTTCATTCGTTTGTTCTTTTTAGCTGTATTCAAAAGAAGTCCCCCAGGAATATCTAGATTTCCGGCTAAAGCCCATAAGAGGTAGATGCCCCGTATGGTTTGAACTCCGCATTTCGAATACTCCAACCCTGTATAAGTCAACAGTGCTGTATCAGCTTCCGTTATTTTTCTAGCCAGACTATAAATATCATCTACTGAAATTCCGGTAATTTCAGAAACTTTTTCAGGAGTATATTCTTTCGCATATTCTCTTAATTCTTCGAATCCGTATGTATATTCTTTTATCCAACGGTAATCGTATCGCTCTTCTTTTATAATGATATGCATTAAGGAAAGTATTAGCGCTCCGTCCGTTCCAGACTTGATTCTCAAGGATTCTCCCGCAAACTTTGCAATAGGCGAATGATAATGATCTATTACTAAAATAGGCGTTCCTTTTTCTTTTGCAGCTTTAAGCCTTTGATACATGAAAGGAGGAGAACCAGCAATAGGATTTGTTCCCCAAACTACAATAAACTCTGCATTCTCCAAATCAGGAGCAATATTTCCCCCTCTAAGCCCGAATGTCGTCATCGGAGCGAAGGTTCCGAATGCATTATAGCATAGCGATCCAACGGATCCGTTATTCGGAGAACCTAGCGGTGCAAAAAATCCGGGTCTTGTTCCGTCTGGGTTTGCAATTTTTAAAAAATCTTCCGAACTTTGTTCAAAGGTTCCCCTTCCCATGTGGCTCGCCAAGGCCTTTGCCCCGTATTTTTCTTTGACATGTTTAAAACCTTCACAAGCTGTATCCAATGCTTCTTCCCAAGTAGCTTCTCTAAAATGCCATTCGCCCTTTTTTCCGTTGCGAATGAGGGGCGTTTTTAAACGGTCTTTAGAATAAACTATCCCCTCCGCTTTAGATCCTCTTAAGCAGACCGCGGAAGGTTTATGTATTTTTGAAGGACGTAGTTTATAAATTTTCCCATCTTGAAACTCGATATTAACATTGCATGCACCGGGACAAATTCCGCATATCCCTTCTTTAAATTTTTTGTTGATCATTTCCATCTCCTTTTTCTTTATCATCTTAATAGAAATACTATAATGTTAATATTATCGGGTCAAGATAAAAAATTTTGCACAAAGAAAAAGAGCAGAGATTTCTCTCTGCTCGAAGTATTTCTTACATATATCCCATACCTGGGTTTGGCGGCATAGCCGGCTCATCTTCTTTGATATTTGCAACAGCTGCTTCTGTAGTTAATACCATTGCAGCAACAGAGGATGCATTTTGAAGTGCAGAACGTGTTACCTTAGTAGGGTCTACGATTCCTTTTTCAAACATATTTACATACTCTTCGTTGTAAGCGTCGAATCCGATATCTTTATCTGCTTTCTTTACTTTCTCAACGATAATAGATCCTTCTAATCCAGCATTTTCAGCGATTTGTCTCATCGGCTCTTCTAAAGCTCTTAAGATAATCTGAACACCGGTTTTTTCGTCTCCATCAACTTCTTTTAGAAGATCTTCAAGCACTGGAATTACATTAATAAGAACTGTTCCGCCTCCAGGTACAATCCCTTCTTCTACAGCGGCTCTTGTCGCAGCTAAAGCATCTTCGATACGAAGTTTTCTTTCTTTCATTTCAGTTTCTGTAGCAGCACCTACTTGGATAACAGCTACTCCGCCGGATAATTTCGCTAAACGTTCTTGAAGTTTTTCACGATCAAATTCAGACTCTGTATTATCTACTTGAGCCTTGATTTGGTTTACACGATCTGCAATAGCTGTTTCTTCCCCAGCTCCGTCAACAATAACAGTATCATCTTTGCTGACTCTTACTCTTCTTGCTCTACCAAGCATTTCAACAGTAGCATCTGTTAATTCATATCCTAAATCTTCTGTTACAAGAGTTGCCCCTGTAAGGATACAGATATCTTCAAGCATTTGTTTTCTGCGGTCTCCAAAACCTGGAGCTTTTACAGCAACACAATCGAATGTTCCACGGATTTTATTAAGAACTAAAGTCGCCATCGCTTCTCCCTCTACATCATCAGCAATAATAAATAGAGGTTTTCCTACTTTTACGATTTCTTCTAATAATGGAAGAATATCTTGAATACTTGTTACCTTTTTATCTGTCACAAGAATATAAGGTTCTTCCATTTCAGAGACCATTTTTTCTGTATCAGATGCCATATAAGGAGATACATATCCTCTATCGAACTGCATTCCTTCTACAACTTCAAGATTTGTTCCCATACTTCTTGACTCTTCTACAGTAATAACGCCGTCATTTGTTACTTTTTCCATTGCTTCCGCAATTAGTTTTCCTACCTTTTCATCCGCTGCAGAAATAGAAGCAACTTGAGCGATCGCTTCGCTTGTTTCAACAGAATGAGATAATTTTGTGATCTCTTCTACTGCTCTTTCTACTGCTTTTGTGATTCCTTTTTGAAGAACCATAGGATTCGCTCCGGCAGCTAAATTCTTTAATCCTTCGCGAATAATCGCTTGAGCTAAAAGTGTAGCTGTTGTTGTGCCATCCCCTGCAACGTCATTAGTTTTCGTTGCAACTTCTTTCACAAGCTGAGCACCCATATTTTCGAAAGGATCTTCTAATTCGATTTCTCTCGCAATTGTAACTCCGTCATTTGTAATAAGGGGAGAACCGAATTCTTTATCTAATACGACATTTCTTCCTTTTGGTCCTAATGTCACTTTTACAGTATCCGATAATTTATTGATTCCAGCTTCCATTAACTTTCTGGAATCTTCTCTAAATTTAATTTCTTTTGCCATACTTTTTAACCTCCTATTCAACAATCGCTAATACATCATCTAATTTTACAACAATATATTCTTCATCTTTTATTGTTACTTCAGTTCCTGCATATTTTGAATAAACAACTTTATCGCCTACTTTTATTACATCTTTTGTATCGTCATCATTTAAAATCTCTTCGCTTACTGCAACAACTTCAGCTACTTCTGGTTTTTCTTTTGCAGAGTTTGGCAAAACAATACCTGAAGAAGTTTTTGCTTCCTGCTCTTCAATCATTTTAATTACTATTCTTTCACCGATTGGTTTTAATCCCATAATAAATTCCTCCTTGAGCTAATAGTTCTTAGCACTAGTGTGTTGTAAGTGCTAACAGTACTATACTTATAATAATCTATTTGTCGTCAACTTACAAGAGCTGATTTAAATATTATTTTTTTATTTTTGCAACTTTTAGGTGTTTTATCTATTATTTTCTTCGTTTTTCAGTAATATTCTTTCCTTTTGAAATTTGTAACTTGCTGCTATAAGATTTATGATGGATGTAGTATCCAATACTAGATAATCAAGTTATATAAAGCAGGTGCATTATGAACAGCAACTTTAAACCGATCTGTTTTCAGCGATGGGACGAACTGCCGGATTTTGATCTCTATATCGATCAAATGATTCAAATCGTCGTCGACCAGCTGGAAGATTTTTCTCTTTTTTATGAAGACACTATTCTTTCAAAATCTATGGTCAATAATTATGTAAAAAAGAAAATCATGCCGAAACCAGAACGCAAGAAATACAACAAGAGCCATCTAAGCCAGCTTATGGTTATCACAATCTTAAAGCCTGTCCTTACCATGTCCGAAATACAAACAGCCATAAACGTCGCCTTAAAGAGCAACCCCAACGACAAAGCCTACGACCTGTTCTGCTTGTCTTTGGAAACTACTTATGAATGGATGTGGCATCTTTATCATGGCGAACAAAGACAGATCAACCTCTGCGAACAAGGTCCATTTGAACTGGCGGGACTTTCTTTATGGGGAAAATACTTCACAAAACAAACGATACTAGAACAAAGGAAGGACTTTATAAATGAATAGTAGAGAATTAAAATATGAACGATGGAATTTTTATACCCATTTAACTGGAGTTGTTTTAGGAATTATCTTTGCCGTCCTACTGATTTTTCCAGCAGTACAAGAAGGCAA
Source organism: Gallicola sp. Sow4_E12 (assembly GCF_052116305.1). NCBI lineage: Bacteria > Bacillati > Bacillota > Tissierellia > Tissierellales > Peptoniphilaceae > Gallicola > Gallicola sp. Sow4_E12. Next base: position 10,106 of record NZ_JBQKLI010000012.1, read on the forward strand.
TATGACAAAAATAGTCTCCTTCAGCATCTATAGTTTCTGTTTTATCCTGCTTTTTCTCTCCAGCAGCATTTATCACATCACATCCAACCGAGATCTAAAACGTATCTTGCGGATATTCGATCATGTTTCTATCTATTTCTTTATCGCCGGATCTTATACCGCGGTGCTCATGAATGTACTAGAGGGCTGGCTGAGAGTTTTGATGATGACTATTGTTTGGGCTTGTGTTGTTATTGGAACCAGCTATAAAATATTCACTTATAATAATTATGATAAATACAAGGGGCTTTCGACGTTCCTTTATATTATCATGGGCTGGCTGGCGATCTTCGTTATAAAACCTATTCTAGCCAATGCATCCGTTAATTTTCTTCTATGGATTGTAGCCGGCGGTATTCTTTATACAGCAGGGACCTACTTTTATAAAAGCGAACGATTTTATTATAATCATGTCATCTGGCATTTTTTTGTACTCATTGCAGCTATATGCCATTTTATAGGTATTTATCTTTATCTAGCATAAGAAACCTTAACGAGGTTTCTTTTCTTTTTTTCCGATGCCTTTCGCTCTGCCGTAATAGAATAGATACTGCTGGGCGTAACCTGCCTCTTTGCCGAATAATTCTACAGATTTTTGATGAATCTCCTTTTTGCTCCCTTTTTCTCCGAAAATATATTCCTCCATTACCCGATGACTCCACACATCTACTGGAAACACCTCCATTCTCTGGTAGGCAAAAAGAAGAATACAATCCGCAACCTTCGGCCCTACTCCAGGAAGATCCAGCAGCTCTTTTCTTAAATCCTCTGTGGAAAGACTCCCTGCTTTTGCCAAATCAAACTCTCCGGAAAGGATTCTTTTTCCAGTTTCTATTAAGGCTTTATCTCGATAGCCTACCTTTATAATATTTCGCAGTTCTTCTTGCGAGGCCTTTGAAAACTCTCCCGGATTCGGAAAGGAGTAAAGGGCTCTTCCATTATATTCGCCGATTTCCTTTCCGTATATTCTCGACAAATCTTTTACTGCCTTCGTAATTCTAGGAATATGATTATTCGCAGAAATAATAAAGGTTATGATCGTTTCAAAGGGGTCTTGTTTCAATATCCTTATGCCTTTGCCGTATTCCGTAGCTTCCTTCATAAGAGGAATAGTATCGATTCTTTCAATAATCCCTTTGTAATCTGTTTGCAGATCAAAATAGGAGAACCACTCTTCTTTTCGGTCCTTCTCGGAAAAAATCCAAGATATATTTTTTCCCTCTTTTTTGACATTTGCCCACTGATCCTTATGCACTGTAGTAAAAGATCCGTCTTCTTCCATATCCCAGTGAAATGCCTGTCCGCAACTTAATACCTGCAGCGGATCGAAATTTTCGATCCAATATTTATTTTTGCTAATTTTCTTTTCCATATTTTTCCTTTATTTAAAAAGAAGGAACTGTTATTGAACAGTTCCCTCGCTTAAAATTTTAGATTATTGTACCCATCCTCTGACTTTCATCGTTTTGTAAACTCTTTCTACAGAGTACATATAACTTGCGTCGCGCATTGGCACATTATGTTTTTCTTTCATATCCCAGATAGCATTGAAAGCTTTTACCATAGTTTCGTCTTCTTTTTGTTCTACTTCTTTTTCATTCCAGTAGTATCCGTATATATTTTGTACCCACTCAAAGTAAGATACTGTTACTCCGCCTGAGTTCGCAAAAATATCAGGTACAATTGTAACACCTTTATTGTTTAGCACTTCATCCGCTTCAATTGTTACAGGACCGTTTGCTCCTTCGATAACAACTTTCGCCTTAAGTGTCTCAGCAACATCTTTAGTGATGGCATTTTCTAACGCTGCCGGTACGATAACATCTACCTCTAAAGCCCAAAACTCTTCTGGAGAAATTGCTTCTGCTTTCGGATAGCCGTATAAACCATTATTTTCTTCATTGTATTTTGCAAGATCTTCATAATCAAGGCCTTCTTTGTTATAAATCACATAATTGCCTTGTTGTTTAGACCACTCTGCTACAGCGATTACTTTTCCGCCCATTCTTTGAAGGTTCTTCACTGAAAAACTTCCTACATTTCCGAAACCTTGTACTGCAAATGTAGTTTTATTCATGTCCATATCTAATTTATTAAGAGTCTCTCTCGCTGCCACAGCTACACCATATCCTGTGGCTTCGTTTCTTCCCTCAGAACCCCAGAAATAAAGCGGCTTTCCTGTGAATACACCGATAGTCTGCTCTCCTGTCAATTTACAATACTCGTCGATCATCCAGGACATAATTTCGCCGTTCGTATTAACGTCCGGTGCAGGAATATCGATTTTTTCGCCTAAATAGCGGTATAGACCATCCACAAAACCTCTTGACAATCTTTCCAATTCTCTTTCTGAAAGCTCTTCCGGATCTACGATAATTCCGCCTTTCCCGCCTCCATAAGGAAGTCCCGCTACAGAACATTTAAATGTCATCCAAATCGATAAAGCTTTTACTTCATCTCTTGTAACAGCCGGGTGAAAACGCAATCCGCCTTTAGTCGGTCCCATTGCATTATTATGAGCTGAACGAAAACCTTTAAACACTCTCGTTGTGCCGTCATCCATCTTCACAGGGATAGACAATTCGATCACTCTTTGAGGTTCTTTTAAAATCTCATATACATACGATTCTAAGCCCAATTTATCACAGGCTTTTTTAACTTGTGCTTGCGCACTTTCCAACGGATTTAATGTTTCTTTACTCACGAATGGTACCTCCTTTAAAAAATTACAGTTCATTTTACCATCTCATTTATAATAATACAAGTATTTTTTTAAATATCTATCTTAGTATATCATCTATTTTACGTAATGAAAAATATTGATAGAAAACTTTATAAGTCATTAAAATTCCTGTGCTTTTTCCAAGAAGTCTCTTAGATCTTCAATTTTCACTCGTTTTTGTTCCATAGTATCCCGATCGCGGATTGTAACAGTATCGTCTTCTAAAGTATCAAAATCAATTGTGATGCAGTAAGGTGTTCCTGCCTCGTCTTGTCTTCGGTATCTTTTTCCGATAGACCCTGATACATCTGTATCAATATTGAAATATTTTGATAATTCCCCATAAACCTCATCGCTTTTTTCCGATAATTTCTTCGTTAGAGGAAGAATCGCCGCTTTATAAGGAGCAAGAGCCGGATGAAGATGAAGAACTGTTCTTTCCGTTCCATCTTCCAGTGTTTCTTCTTCATAGGCATCCGCCAAGAACAACAAGAACATTCTGTCTACCCCTACTGACGGCTCTATACAGTATGGTACATATTTCTCGTTTGTGATCGGATCCTGATAAGACAAGTCTTTGCCTGAGAATTCCATATGCTGTTTTAAATCGTAATCAGTACGGTCGGCGATTCCCCACAACTCGCCCCATCCAGAAGGATATAAGTACTCGATATCCGTAGTCGCCTTGCTGTAGAAAGAAAGCTCTTCCTCACCGTGATCTCTGTATCGTAAATGATCTTCATTTGCTCCTAGAGATGTAAGGAAGCTATAGCATTTCTCTCTCCAGTACTCGAACCATTCAAGATCTTCTCCAGGTTTGCAGAAGAATTCTAATTCCATTTGTTCGAATTCTCTTGTTCTGAAAATAAAGTTTCCAGGAGTAATTTCATTTCTAAAAGATTTACCGATTTGTCCGATTCCAAAAGGAACTTTTTTACGGGAAGTTCTTTGGACATTTTTAAAGTTCACAAAAATTCCTTGTGCCGTTTCCGGTCTCAAGTAAATTTCGTCTGTTGATTCTTCTGTAACGCCTTGGAATGTTTTAAACATCAGATTAAATTTACGAATATCCGTAAAATTATGAGCACCGCATTCTGGACAGTTGATTCCTTCTTCGTCGATCATCTGAACAAGTTCTTCCCCTGTTTTTCCGTCTAGTCCTGTTACATCTTCTCCTTTATTCTGATAATGTTCTTCGATAATCTTGTCTGCACGAAATCTCGATTTACATTCTTTACAGTCGATTAAGGGATCTGAGAAACCGCCTAAATGGCCTGAAGCTTCCCAAACAGAAGGATTCATCAAAATCGCAGAATCAAGTCCCACATTATAAACAGACTCTTGGATAAATTTTTTCCACCATGCTTTTTTTACATTGTTTTTAAGTTCCACTCCAAGAGGACCATAATCCCATGTATTGGAAAGACCTCCGTATAATTCTGAACCCGGAAATACATATCCTCTCATTTTTGCTAAACTGACAATTTTCTCCATCATAACTTCTTTCGTCATAGTATCCTCCTTAAAATTCAAAAAAACCGCGTATACTTTTCTCTGGCTAATGCCAGGGACGAAAAGTTTTCCGCGGTTCCACCCTGTTTATGACCTTTATGATCATCACTTATTTTTAATCGCTCCAGAAGTCCCCTCTACCTCCTCCGTTCCGCTTTCACCATACGCAGACTCTCTACACTTCGGAATAGTAGATTTTTTCCTTCATCGCTTTATTTTCAACTATAGTACTAATCATAATATAGCCGAATTTTTAAATCAAGTTTTATTTATAACGGTTCTCGATTTCTATCATTAAATCATCCAAGGTGATCCCCTGATTGACTAAAAGAACATTTAAATGATATAAAAGATCGCTGGCTTCATAGACTACTTCTTCTTTCGAATTATTTTTTGCTCCGATTACCGTTTCTGTAGACTCTTCTCCGATTTTTTTACATATTTTGTCTATCCCTTCTCGGAATAGATAATTCGTATAAGAACCTTCTACAGGATTATTTTTTCGCTCTACAATTTTATCAAACTCTTCAAAAAGCATCATACGATTTGGAACATCTTTGAATTTCTTCACAGAATTATAGAAACAGCTGACTTCTCCTGTATGGCAGGCAGGACCTTCCGGTATGACTGTCACAAGGACAGTATCACTATCGCAGTCTAAAGATATTTCAACAACTTCCTGTGTGTTTTCAGAGGTCTCTCCTTTATGCCACAACTCTTTTCTAGAGCGGCTGTAGAACCAAGTTTGACCCGTTTCTACCGTTTTATTAAAAGATTCTTCGTTCATATAAGCCATCATAAGAACTTCTTTCGTAACCGCATCTTGTACAATTGCAGGAACAAGTCCTTGTTCATTCCATTTTATTTCCATCTCTACCTCCTAGAGTCTGATCTCTATCCCTTCATCTTTTAAATATTGTTTTAAGTCTGGAATTTTAATTTCATCATAATGAAAAACAGATGCAGCAAGGGCTGCGTCAGAACCCGCTTCCAAAACCTCTTTGAAGTGAACCATCTCTCCAGCTCCTCCAGAAGCGATAACCGGAATCGTAAGCTCCTCAGAAAGTCTTCTGTTTAATTCAATATCGTATCCGCCCTTAACACCGTCTTCGTCGATAGAGTTGATACAGATTTCTCCAGCCCCTAATTCTTGGCCTTTCTTTGCCCATTCAACAGCGTCTAGTCCTGTATTTTCTCTTCCGCCCTTTACATAAACATCCCAAGAATCTCCATTTTTCTTAGCATCAATGGAAAGCATAACACATTGATTGCCGAAAACTTCCGCTGCTTCCTTGATTAGATCCGGATTTCCTACCGCTTGAGAGTTTACGGAAACTTTATCTGCACCGGCACGAAGAACCTTTTTAAAATCTTCCACAGTTCGGATTCCTCCTCCGACTGTAAAAGGAATATTAACCTCTTCCGCCACCTTTTTAACTACATCTATAAAAATATCACGGTCTTCATGACTTGCTGTGATATCGTAAAAAACCAGCTCGTCTGCACCCTCGTCACAGTATTTTTTAGCCAATTTTACAGGATCGTCAACATCTTGGATCCCTTCGAATTTTCTTCCTTTAACAACTCTGCCATTTCTTACATCTAGACAAGGTATTATTCTTTTAGCCAACATGCTCATCCCCTTAAAATTGTTTAATCTCTTCCATTTTGATTTTCCCTTCGTATAACGCCTTTCCGGTAATCGCACCATATAAACCGGCTTTTTCTAAGGCAATAAAATCAGCCATAGAACTTACGCCTCCAGCAGCTATAATATTATCGCCGATTTTTTCCTGGAGGTTGCGAAGCACCTCTACATTCGGTCCGGATAGCATGCCGTCTTTTGAAATATCTGTATGAATGATCGTCTTCACACCCATCTCTTTTAATTCACGGCAGAAGTCGTATACATTAAGTTCTGTTTCCTCAACCCAGCCTTTCACAGCCACTTTCTCTTCTTTACAGTCTACAGAAACAGCAATTTTTTGGCCATGTTTTTCTACAAGTTTTTTGATCTTTTCCGGTTCTTTTACTGCCATCGTACCGATAATAACCCTGTCTATTCCAGCATCGATATACTTTTCCCCAATCTCAACTGTACGTATGCCGCCGCCTACTTCTACAGGAATATCTACCGCTTCCCTCATTTTTTTTATAATATCGAAGTTAACATCGCTGTCTCCAAATGCTCCGTCCAAATCGATAATATGAAGATATTTCGCACCTTGATCCGCCCACATTTTTGCAACTTCTACAGGATCATCAAAATATTTCGTTTCTTCCTCTTCCTTGCCCTGAGATAATCTTACACAATGTCCGCCTTTAATATCTATAGCTGGTAATATAATCATCTTATTCTCCTTTAATCATCTTTTTCATATTTTGAAGAATCATCATTCCCGTTTCTCCGCTTTTTTCCGGATGGAACTGCATACCGTATACATTGTCTTTACCCGTTATCGCCGGCACAACCCCGTCATATTCTGTACTTGCTATTATGTTCTTATTGTATTTCGGATCTAATAAGAACGAGTGGACAAAATATACATATCTTCCATCGATTCCTTTTACCAAAGGCGACTCTTTGTGGATTTTCAAAGTATTCCATCCCATGTGTGGAATCTTTAAATTTGTTTCAAAGGGAACAACTTCTCCCTCCATCAGGGATAGACAGTCGTATTCTCCCCCTTCGTAGCTTTTTTCAAACAAAAGCTGCATCCCCAAACAAATGCCGAAAAACAATTTCCCCTCTTTCACGTTTTTCCGGATTTCTTCTACCAAGGCAAAACGATGGAGATTTTCCATAGCATCTCGGCAGGCTCCTACTCCAGGAAGAATAATCGCCTCCGCATTCCGTAATTTTTTAGGATCTCTTGTTATAACAGAGTCCAAGCCTACCCGCTCTAAACCCCTTTGAACATTAAATAGATTTCCTACTTCATAATCTATAATACCTATCATTTTATCTCCTATAATACACCTTTTGTAGAAGGGACTTCATCATTGTTTTCATCTACTTTTACCGCTTCTTTTAACGCTCTGCCTAATGCTTTAAAAATCGATTCTGCAATGTGGTGGTCATTCATACCATAAAGCACATTAACATGCAGATTCATCTTCCCGTTGATTGCAAAAGCATATAAGAATTCCCGAAGCATCTCTGTTTCAAAATCTCCCAGTTTTTCTCTCTTAAGCTCAAAGTTTCCAACATAATAACCTCTTCCGCTCAAATCAATATTGACCTGCGTCAAGGTTTCATCCATTGGACAAGTAAAGGCTCCGTATCTTTCGATACCTTTCTTGTCTCCTAAAGCTTCTAGAAGACACAACCCCAGACAAATTCCTAAGTCTTCTACAAGATGATGGGTGTCCACTTCCAAGTCACCTTTTCCATCGCATTCGATAGTCGTTCCGGAATGCTTTGCAAAAAGAGTCATCATATGATCTAGAAATCCGATTCCTGTCGTTCCGATAAAACCTTTTTTATCCTCTAAATACCATTTCAATTCTATGGATGTCTCATTTGTCTTTCTACCGATACTGCCAACTCTAGTCATAAGCCTTCACCTGAACTTCCTCGAAAGCTTCTATAATCAAATCATTCAGCTCCTCTGTCGTAACGGTTAAGCGTATGCAATTGTTCAGCTCTTCTCTGCCGGTATAGCCTTTTGCTAGAATGCTTCTTTCTTTTAACGCTTTCAGAAGTTCTTCCTGGCGGTTTGTCTCCACTAGAATAAAGTTCGCCTGGCTGTCATAAATCTTAACCTCTGAAAAAGCAGAAAGACGATCTCTAAGCTCTTTTCTTAATTCTATAATTTTAATATTCTTCGCTAAAATACGATCTCGATTCTGAAGAACCATAACCCCCATCTTTTGTGTAAAAGAATTTAGATTGTAGGGTTCTCTTACTTTCTCGATACAAGATATAATTTCTGGTGTTGAAATTCCATACCCGAGTCTTAATCCTGCAAAACCAAAAGCTTTCGATAATGTTCTTAAAACAATAACCCTTCCTGTTTTTAGAAGATCCAGATTATCCTTCTCAGAAAATTCTACATAGGCTTCATCTAATAAAATAAGCCCCTCTGTCTTTTCAATAACTTCTTTTATTTCTTCTTTTGGTATCGTATATCCAGTAGGATTATTCGGGACGCAAAGGAAAATCAGCTTGGCGTTCTTATCATTCGCTTCTTCGATAATCCTTTTTGTATCGACTACGAACCCTTCTTTATCCGGAACTTGGACAACCTCTCCATCCATAATTCTTGTATCCAGTCCATAGATTTCGAAGGTTGGAAGATGAGTCACTACCACATCCCCCGGTTCCAAATATGTTCTTGTAATATAGGAAATCACTTCGTCTGCCCCGTTTCCTACAATTACAGAATATTCTTCGCAGTTTAAATAATTTTTAATTTCTTTTTTTAATTCTTTCGCCGTAGGATCCGGATAGCGGTTGAAATTCGTATTTAATAAAATTTCAACTGCTTTTTCCCGGATCACCTCGTCTTCCATAATATTATTTGGATTCTCGTTGGCATTGATTACAAATTTTTCTTTAATCTCAGCCACTTGATATTCCTTAAAATCCCTTAAACAGGATCTCATAAAATTTGTCATTATAAACCTCTATTCAAAACGTTTCTTAACAGCATTGGAGTGAGCAAAAAGACCTTCTTTTTCTGCAAAAGACTGCACCTTTTCAGCGATACGTTCCAAAGCATCTTTTTCATAACATAATAAACTGCTTCTCTTAAAGAAATCATAAGTTCCTAAAGGAGAAGAGAACTTCGCCGTACCGCTTGTAGGAAGCGTGTGGTTTGGCCCTGCAAAATAATCCCCTACAGGCTCCGGTGTATATTGTCCGATAAAAATCGCTCCCGCATTCTTAATACTATCTACAAAGCTCTCTGCATCTTCAAAAAGAATCTCTAAATGTTCCGGTGCAACTTCGTTCATAATATCCACCGCTTCTTCTTTCGTATTCGCTACAAAAATCGTACCATAGTTGTCGATAGATTTTGTCATAATTTCTTGACGGGGAAGAAGTTCGATCTGGCGGTATACTTCCTCTTTCACCTCTTCTGCAAACTTTGAGGAGGTTGTCACAAGAATAGACGCAGCCATTTCGTCATGTTCTGCTTGAGAAAGAAGATCTGCCGCTATAATTTCTTTTTTTGCATTCTCGTCTGCTAAAATACCGATTTCGCTCGGTCCTGCGATCATATCGATTGCAACTTTTCCGAAAACCTGTTTTTTTGCCGTCGCAACATATATATTTCCAGGCCCTACTATTTTATTTACAGGGGCTATCGTTTCCGTTCCATAGGCAAGAGCTGCTACCGACTGAGCTCCCCCTACTTTATAAATCTCATCAACTCCAGCAACAGAAGCTGCCGCTAAAATATAAGGATCTACTCTTCCATCTTTTAGTGGAGGCGTAACCATAGCTATAGACTCTACCCCAGCTACTACTGCTGGAATACTATCCATAAGTACTGTAGAAGGGTAACCGGCTTTTCCTCCCGGTACATAGATGCCCACTCGGCCGATAGGAGTGATTTTCTGTCCTAAACGAACCCCGGGACGAAACTCTTTCATCCACGTTTCTTCCAGCTCGCATTCATGATATTCTTTTATATTCGCCGCCGCTTCTTCTAAAATTTCGAGAAACTCTTCTCCAACAGCTTCTCTGGCAGCTGTTACTTCTTCTTTTGTAACTTTAATATCCGAAAGCTCTACCCCGTCGAACTTCTCAGTATATTCAAGCAGTGCTTCGTCGCCTCTTTTTTTAATATTATCGATAATATCTTTTACCGTTTTTTCAATATCGGATTGATCGCTTTCGCTTCTTTTTAAAAGCTCGTCCATCTGCTCTTTTATTTTCCCTCGGTCTTCTACTTTTATAATTCTCATTTTTATCTCCTAATCCCTTAATTCTTCTAATAAACCAATGATGTCTTCTATTTCATCTCGTTTTGTTTTTAAAGCCACTTTATTGCAGATAAGTCTTGATCCTATTTCCATTATTTTATCCCCTACCTCAAGACCATTTTCTCGAAGAGTGTTACCTGTCTCTACGATATCTACTATAATATCAGAAAGACCTACAATAGGTCCTAATTCTACAGAACCGTTTAGCTTAATAATTTCTGTGTTTACTCCCAATCCGTCAAAATATTCTTTCGCCGTTTTCGGATATTTTGTGCCGATAATGATTTTACGATTATAATCGATCTCTTCGCCTTTTATTTTCGCCGTTGCCATCATGCATTTTCCGATATTTAAGTTCATCAATTCATAGGCTTCATAATCCGCTTCGTTCAAAACATCTTTCCCAACGACTCCCAAGTCCGCTGCCCCGCTTTGTACATAGACCGGAACGTCCGGCGATTTTACAAATATCACTTCTATTTTTTCAGTTTTATCTAGAAACAACAGTTTTCTGGATTCCTTGCTGTACTCTGGAAATTCTATACCGCAAGCAGCAAAACATTTCATGGTTTCTTTCGCTACTCTTCCTTTCGCCAAAGCAATATGAACCACCTCATCTTTTTGATCTTCTTTGATATAATCGATCACAAGATTTAAATTCATCCCGAAACCGCAGGCAGGTCTTTTTATGCCGAACTGCTCCGACAGATGATCATAACGCCCTCCGCTTAAAACCGAGGTATGGGCTGACCCTGCATATAGGTTAAAGACCATACCCGAATAGTAATTCAAATTAGAAGTAAAGGCCATGTCAAGCTTAATATAAGAATGCAGATCCCGATCTGCTAAATATTTATAAATTTCTCGAATCCGTTCTAACGCTTCACTCATTTTATCATTGAGTACATATTCTTCCGCTTCTTTCATACAGCGGTCATAAGAACCAAAGAGATTCGGAAAGGCAAGGAGCATTTGTTTATACTCGTCGCTTATTTCTATTTCATCTAGATAAAATTCTAAATCCCCTAGATTTCTGCTTTCTATAAGGCATCGGATTCTCATTTTAATCTCATCTCGAAGATCCAGCGCATCGAAAAGCCCTTCAAGATAATTGACATTTCCAATATCCACCTGTATCGTTTTAAAACCCAGCTCTTTAACCACTGTTATTGCAAGGGCTATAATTTCTGCATCGCATTTCGCTGAAGCATCCCCGAAATACTCTACCCCTGTCTGAAGAAAATCTCTGCCTTTCTCATTACGAGATCGGTATTCTCTAAAGATTGTAGTCGCATAACAATATTTTAAAATCTTCTCTGGATCAATTTCCCGATTTGCCGCCATTTTTGTTATAGGAATCGTCGCATCCGGTCTTAACACCAGAATCCTTCCGCTGCTGTCTATGGTTTTCACCATTTTATCTCGATCTATTTTCGTATTTCCTCGATATAATTCATAGTCTTCGAAATTTGGTGTGCTGATCTGGGTGTACCCTTCTCCTTCGCAAAGCTTGATAATCTGATGAGATAATTTCTCGTAGACTTCAATCTCAGCTTTTCCTTTATAATTGACCCCTTCAATATTATACTGACTCATTTATTCCTCCTATGAATAAAAAAAACCATTTCGTCTTTTCGACAAAATGGCAAACTCCAATATATAAACATCACAAAACACCATTTTATCTACTATTATATTAATATAAAATGGCGATGATGGATATTCATTTGTGAAGAAAATGTTGTTTTCATAATAACCCTCGCTTTATCTTGCTACCGTGATAATGTAATTGTATATTAATATTTTCAGATTGTCAACAATTAAAGGATCTATTCTTGACAAGAATCAATGTAAATCGTAAAATAATATTAGCACTATTCAAGTATGATTGCTAACAACAAGGAAAGGATGAATGATATGACTCAAAGAGAATTTAAAACGGAATCAAAAAAATTAATGAATCTTATGATCAATTCGATTTATACAAACAAAGAGATCTTTTTGAGAGAACTAATCTCAAATGCTTCTGACGCCATCGATAAACTGTATTACAAAACCTTATCCGATGACAACCTGAAGTTCAACAAAGAAGATTATTTTATTGAGATAAAAGCAGATAAAGAAAACCGTACCTTAACCATATCCGATACAGGAATCGGAATGGACGAGAACGACTTGGAAGAAAATTTAGGGACCATCGCAAAAAGCGGTACTCAAGATTTTAGAGAAGAACTTAAAAAATCTGACAAATCCGCAGAGATTATCGGACAGTTCGGTGTAGGTTTCTACGCTTCCTTTATGGTTGCTAAAAAAGTGACTGTTATTACTAAAAAATTTGGTTCGGATAAAGCCTTCAAATGGGAGTCTGAAGGTGTAGAAGGATACAGCATCTCTGAAACAACGAAAGACTCTGTCGGAACAGATATTATTCTAGAATTAAAAGATAATACAGAAGAAGAAAACTACGATTCTTATCTAGAAGAATATTCTTTGAAAAATCTTGTTGAAAGATATTCCAACTATATCCGCTACCCTATTAAAATGATGGTTACAAAGAGAAGAAACACAGCTTCAGAAGGCGAAGAACCGAATTATGAAGAATATCAAGAATCCGAAGTATTGAATTCGATGACTCCGATTTGGAAAAAAAACAAAAAAGATTTAACGGATGAAGATTATAACAATTTCTACCTTGATCAGCATTACGGATTTGACAAACCTTTATCTCATCTTCATATTTCAGCAGAAGGAACAGTTTCTTATCGAGCGATTCTTTATATTCCAGGCCAAACACCTTTCGACTATTATTCAAAAGATTATGAGAAAGGTCTTCAGCTTTACTCAAACGGTGTTTTGATCATGGATAAATGCGAGGCTCTTCTTCCAGACTACTACAGCTTTGTAAAAGGCGTGGTGGATTCTGAAGATTTAAGTTTGAATATTTCCAGAGAGACTTTGCAGCACAACAGACAGCTTTTAACCATCGCTAAGAACATCGAAAACAAAATCACTCAAGAATTGAAAAAGATGCAGGAAGAACGCCCTGAAGATTACGAAACTTTCTATCAAGCCTTTGGAAATCAGCTAAAACTAGGGATCTATGAATCTTACGGAATGAAAAAAGATCCTTTGCAGGATTTACTAGTCTTCTATTCTTCAAAGAGAGACTCCCGCGTCACTTTAAAAGAATATGCAGACTCCATGAAAGAAGATCAGGAATATATCTACTACGCAGCAGGAACTTCTATTGAACAAATCGAGAAACTTCCTCAAGGATCCGCGTTGAAAGAAAAAGATATCGAGATTCTTTATTTAACAGAAAGTATCGATGAGTTTGTTTTAAAAGTTCTTCAAAAGTATGAGGACAAAGAATTCAAATCTATCTCATCAGAAGATTTAGGTCTAGATGGAGATACTTCCAAAGAAGAACAAAATGAAGATCTTTTCGAAAGCATGAAAGATATCTTAGGAGATGAAGTTGTTGAAGTCCGAACCTCTAAGAGATTGGAAGAAGACCCAGTATGCTTGGTTTCCAGAGGCGATATCTCTATCGAAATGGAAAAAGCTTTATTGAATCAGCCAAATTCTATGGGTATGACTGCTCAGAAAGTATTGGAAATCAATCCAAATCATCCGATCTACGAAAAGCTTAAAAAATCGCAAGCAGAAAAAAATGAAGAGGATTTGAAATTATATACAGAGCTTCTTTATAATCAGGCAAGATTAATCGAAGGACTCCCTATCGAAGACCCGGTTGCTTATACAAACTCCATCTGGAAATTAATGAAATAACAAGTTTCCCTTCATCTATTGTGAAACACACTCCCGACCAGAGCTAAGGATACCATCCGGCTCTGGTCTTTTAATTGACAAATAACTTTCTTATTACTAATATAGGATTAATGCGGGTTATAAATACCTGTGAATTCAAAAAAATAGGAGTTTCTATGAACATTAAATTAGTTCTTAATATGCTCGGCAAAATATTTACATTGGAAGCTTTATTTATGATACTTCCTCTTATCGTAGCCCTTTATTACAGGGAAAGCTATCTGAATATCTTTTCGATTCTTTTTGTTATCGGTATTTTATTAGTACTAGGTCTCGCTGCTAATTTTATCGATAATAGAGATATGGTATTTGGCGTGAAGGAAGGATTTGCTGTTGTAACCTTCTCTTGGCTAGGAATGTCTTTTTTCGGCGGTCTGCCCTTCGTAATAAACGGACAGATTCCAAGCCTTATCGATGCTTTTTTCGAGATGGCCTCCGGCTTTACTACAACGGGAGCCAGTATTTTAACGGATGTAGAATCCCTTTCTCAGTCCATGCTTTTTTGGAGAAGCTTTTCGCATTTCATCGGTGGAATGGGTATTCTTGTTTTCGCTTTGGCTGTTCTTCCGAAAGATGTCAGAGGTACCGTCAACGTAATGAAAGCAGAGGTCCCTGGTCCCAGCTTCGGAAAACTTGTCAGCAAATTAGATATTACTGCTAAAATCCTTTATAAAATTTATGTAGCCATGACCCTTGTTTTAATCCTGGTTTTGATTATAGCCGGTATGTCTCCCTTTGACTCTATGATTCACGCTTTTGGAGCTGCCGGAACTGGAGGTTTCAGCAACAAAGCTGCCAGTGTAGGCTATTATAACAGCGCTCTTATAGACTATATATTGGGGATTGGGATGATCGTATTTGGTATTAACTTCAACCTTTATTATATGATTTTAATCGGACGGGCACGAGATGTATTTCACAGCGAAGAATTAAAAGTTTATCTGTTTATTATCATCGGTGCAGTGGCCCTTATTTGTTTTAATCTCCGAGACCTCTATGGCAGTTTTTCGGAATTATTGCGTCATGTGTTTTTCACCGTTTCATCTATTATAACAACCACAGGGTATGCTACCGTAGATTTCGACTTATGGCATCCCTTTTCTAGAACTATACTTTTAATGCTGATGTTTATCGGTTCTTGTGCCGGATCGACAGCTGGAGGACTGAAAGTTTCCCGAATTGTGATATTAGTAAAATCAGCGATCAACGAAGTGCGAAAAGCCATCCAGCCTCGAAGAGTTTTTCTGATTACTGAAACGGAAAAAAAACTTCCGGGAAATATCATTCGCAGCACCCAAAACTATTTCTTTATCTATATGCTGGTCTTTGCAACGTTTCTTTTGGCAGTTTCCTTTGATGCCAATAATTTCCTGACGGCCTTCAGCTCTGTTGCAGCAACCTTAAACAATATCGGGCCAGGAATGTCTGCAGTAGGTCCTACGGGAAATTTTGCTTTTTACAGACCTTTCGTTAAAATCATGCTGACGATAGCGATGATCGTAGGCCGTCTGGAAATTATACCGATCCTTGTACTGTTTATGCCGAGTACATGGAAAAAACGAACTTAATACAAAACAAACCGTTTCATTATAAATCTGTTATGATAGGATGAATGACTAAATTGGAGGAATTATGAAAATTGTAATTGTTGGCGGCGGAAAAGTAGGCAATGCCATCTGCAGAGAATTAGAAGAATATTGCGATATCGTTTTAATCGATATCGATCCGAATGTTGTCGAGATGCTTTTTTCACAATACGATATCCAAGCCGTTGTCGGAAACGGCGCCGATGTAAATATTCAAAAGGAGGCAACTGTGGAAGATGCAGATATCTTTCTTGCAGTTACCACCTCTGACGAACTGAATATGGTCTCTTGTATTGTGGCAAAGGAACTAGGAGTAAAGCACATTATCGCCCGGGTTCGAAATCCGGAATATCGAAATAGTGTGGATTTTATAAAGAGCCGTCTGGGAATTACTGCCATGATCAACCCCGAAGAAGAAGCAGCAAAGAAAATCTCCCAGATTCTTCAGTTCCCTACAGCTATAGGTGTTGAAACCTTTGCAGAAGAAAAAGTCCATATGGTATCCGTCCTTATCGAAGAAAATACCTTCTTAAAGGATGTGACATTAAAAGAATTCGACGAGTCTTTCGATGGAAAGCTCTTGATATGTATTGTAGAAAGAGATGGTGAAGCTTTCATACCGAAAGGCGCCACACGTATATTGGAAGGGGATATTGTTCATCTGACAGGAAGCCACGATGACCTGAATAAATTTTATCGAAATTTCAAAGAATTCAACTCCCCCATCGATTCTACTTTGATTATCGGCGGCGGAAAAATGGGATACTATCTCCTCCGAGAATTGACAAACAAAAAGATGGAGATCAAACTCATCGAGATAAAACCAGAAACAACAGAATTCCTTTCTGAAACGTTCCCGGATATTTCCGTAATACATGCCGATGGAACAGATCAGGATATTTTAGACAGCGAAGGAATTTCAGCTTATGACAGCTGCATCGCTTTAACAGGAATTGATGAAGAAAATATTATTATTTCTATTTTTTCAAAATACAGAAATGTAAGAAAATCCATCGCCAAGGTAAATCGTACTTCCATGTTGAAGCTTATCGGTCATACAGAACTGGATACTATTATCACTCCTCAAAGAATCATAGCCGATAAAATCGTCCGTTTTGTCCGCTCCTTAAATGCTACTGGGGATACTGCTATAGAAAACCTTCATACATTAGCCGATCACAAAGTCGAAGCTTTAGAATTCATAGCCAACGAACATTCAAAGGGAATCGGTATCCCTTTAATGGAGTTGGAACTCTTAGACAACACTATGGTAGCCTTTATCTTTAGAGCCGGCGAACTGCTTTTCCCAAGCGGTAAAGATTCGATATTGGCAGGAGACCGTGTTGTTATTGTCACCACCCATAATAATATCGATGAATTAAACGATCTTCTTGTGAAATAGGTGAGTATATGAATTATCGTTTAATCCTAAGTATGTTAGGAAGAATCTTGACTTTAGAAGCGCTTTTCATGGCAGCGCCGCTTATGGTGGCGCTTATTTATAAAGAAAGTTTATTGAACATTTTCTCCATGCTTGTCGTAATTGCCATACTTCTAGCTATAGGCTTTTTATCCAGTACAATCGACCTTGCCCATATGCATTTTGGCGTAAAAGAAGGTTTCGTCGCTGTTACTCTAACCTGGATATTAATGTCATTATTCGGCTGTCTGCCTCTTTTAATCAATGGACAGATCCCGGACTTCATCGATGCTTTTTTCGAAATCGCATCCGGTTTTACTACAACCGGGGCAAGTGTCCTGCCGGCAGGAGAATATTTATCGAAATCGATGATGTTTTGGAGAAGCTTTACCCACTTTATAGGAGGAATGGGAATCCTTGTTTTCGCTTTAGCTGTGTTTCCAAAAAAAGTAGATGGAACCGTTTATGTAATGAAAGCTGAAATGCCCGGCCCCTCTTTCGGCAAACTTGTATCTAAAGCAGATATCACCGCTAAAATCCTATATAAAATCTACATAACAATGACGATAGCACTGATAATTATCTTGATCTTCGCTGGAATGGATCCATACGATTCTATGATTCACGCTTTTGGAACTGCAGGAACAGGAGGATTCAGCAATAAAGCACTGAGTATTGCCGAATTCAACAATCCTCTTATCGATTATATCTTGGCAATATTTATGTATGCCTTCAGCATTAATTTTTATATATATTATTTAATTTTGATCGGCCGGGGAAAAGAAGCCTTTCGAAGCGAGGAACTAAAAGCCTATTTTATGATTCTTATTGCGGCGGTTTTACTAATTTCTTTTAATGTAAAAGATATGTATCAGTCCTTTTCCGAAATGTTTCGGCACGTATTTTTTACCGTAACGTCTATTATGTCTACCACCGGATTTGCCAACACCGATTTCACTGCTTGGCCGGAATTTTCTCATTTTGTTTTAAATATCCTTATCTTCATCGGATCCTGTGCCGGGTCGACTGGAGGAGGTCTTAAAGTATCCAGGATTATTATCCTTATTAAAGCAGGACTTAACGAAATCAAACAATCTATCAGCCCAAGAAGAGTTTTAACGATAACAGAAGACGCCAGACGGGTTCCAGACAATATTATAAAAAGCGCTCTCGTCTACTTCTTTATTTATGTTATAACTTTTATCACCCTCCTGTTTTTTGTCTCTCTCGATAACGTAGACAGCACCACCGCTTTTAATGCAGTATCCGCTACCTTAAATACAAACGCTCCCGGTGTAGAAATCGTGGGCCTCGACGGAACCTATTCTTTCTTCAGTCCTTTAAGCAAAATCTTTTTAACGATGGCTATGATTATAGGAAGACTTGAAATCATCCCCATACTAGTACTCTTTATGCCTAGAACCTGGAAGACGAAATATTGATTGAAAAGAGGAAGAGATAGGCGGGATTGCTTTGCAACCCAGGCAGGATGCCTTTGGCACCTAGGCACTAGGCGGCACACCTACGGTGGCTAGGAGAAGAAAGGGCGTAGGTGATAGGGACTAGCGAGTAGGGATGGTAGAAAATGCAGAGCATTTTCTTCGCATATAAAAAGGCGTCGTTAGACGCTCCCCTGCTTCTAAGCGTTGGGGGTGTAAAAGGAGGGGGGTCTGTGGGAGGATATGAGGTCGAATCGCAACGCCCTTCATCCTCCCCCAGAGCTGGAAACTGAGACCTTTCGTATACCGTATAAGCAACGAAAAACCATAACCAAAAGCTTAAGCTTTTTTAGAAGAAAAGAATATAATATTAATTTATAAAACACAAAAGACAATCCCCTTCGGAATTGTCTTTTGGTTTTATAGAAAGTTTAATTGTTCTGGGTCTTTTTGGCGAAAGAAGAAATCTGGTTTTTTCTCTATAAGTTTTTGATAAAGATTTTCATGATTTTCTTCTAAAAAGAAATCTCCTTCCTCCGGGTTTAAAACTACCGGCATTCTGTGATGAATGCTCCCCATTTCTCCGAAAGAATCTAACGTTAAAATCGAAATCTCTTTTTTTCCTTCTTCGTTATAACGGTATAATCCGCCTAAATAAAAATATGATTCTTCTTGTATTCCGATTTCGTATCGGGTATTCGCTTTACCGCTTTTTTTCCATTCGAAAAAGAAGGAAGCTGGAATGATACAGCGCCGCTCTTTATAATCTTCTAAAAAGAAACCGGAAGGATATAGCTTGTCGATTCGGCTGTTGATAATCGGTCGATTTAGAAAATCTACCCGAATTCCCCACAAGTCCTTTTGAAAACCAGAACCTTTCTCTCGATAATAAATATCCATACCGGGAGAATATTCTTTTTTCTTAACGGGATTTAGAACATCCCAGGATTCTCTTAGATCTTCCGGATCGAAGTAAAATCTGCCGCACATTATTCGCTTAAGAGAGATAATGCATCTTCTAGAACGCGCTCAACGGTAAAACCGAACTCTTCAAAAAGTGTCGCTGCAGGAGCAGAAGCACCGAAATGATCGATTCCGATTGCCTTGCCGTCAAGACCTACATATCGTTCCCATCCGAAAGTAGCTCCTGCTTCTACAGATATTCTCTTTCTCACTTCTTTTGGAAGTACTCTTTCTTTATATTCTTCATCTTGTTCTTCAAAGACATCCATACTCGGCATAGAAACTACACGGACACCATATCCCTGCTGCTCCAGCTTTTCAGCTGCTTTGTAGATCAAAGAAACTTCTGATCCGGATGCCATTAAGATAATATCCATTTTCTCGCCGAAATCTCGAAGTACATAAGCTCCTTTTAAAGCGTCTTTCCCTGTTTCTTTAAGATTTTCAAGTTTTTGTCTTGTTAAGGCAATCGCAGTAGGACCTGTTTTATGTCGTAGTCCATAGCTGTAGGCAGCTGCTGTTTCCTTAGCATCGCAAGGTCTGAAAAGAGTCATGTTAGGAGTGGATCTTAACATCGCAAGCTGTTCGATCGGCTCATGAGTCGGTCCGTCTTCTCCTACACCGATACTATCGTGAGTTAACACATAAAGAAGTCTTAACTTCATAATAGAAGCAAGTCTCATCGGCGGTTTCATATAATCTGCAAAGACAAAGAAAGTTGAGCAGTATGGAACAAATCCTCCATGAAGAGCAATACCGTTTGTAATAGCTGTCATCGCCAATTCCCGAACACCAAACTGAATATTTCTACCTTCCCGATTATCCTTTGAATAATTGGAAGTATTTTTCATATTCGACTTGTTTGATGGCGCCAAGTCAGCAGATCCGCCGATTAAGTTTGTCATCTTTTCAGCTAGTTTGTTTAAAACAACGCCAGAATGAGATCTTGTTGCATCGTCTTTTTCAAACTCATAGAATTCGTCGCTGTCTAAATACTCTTCTGGTATCTCGCCATTTAACGAATTTTCTAATTCTTCCCCTAATTCAGGAAAGGCTTTTTGATATTCAGAATAAAGGGCATCCCATTCTTCGTTTAACTTCTTTGATCTATTTTTAGATTCTTCCACTAAAGATCTTACTTCCTCTGGAACATAGAACTCTTCTTCATATTCCCATTGGAATTTTTCTTTTAGTTTTACCACATTTTCTTCTCCAAGAGGTGCTCCATGAGACTTCTCGGAATCTTCTAGTACAGATCCATAGCCGATCTTTGTTTTAATCTCAATGATAGAAGGCTTGTCTGTTTTTTTAGCTTCCTCTATTGTAGAAGCTATTTTTTCTAAATCATTTCCATCTTCTACGAAAAATGTACTCCATCCCAATGCATCATATCTTTTTAATACATCTTCAGAGAATGTATTGTCTGTTCTTCCTTCAATACTGATATTATTGGAATCGTATAAAACGATCAGCTTTTCAAGTCCCATAGAGCCGGCAAAAGAAGCTGCCTCGTTTGTGATGCCTTCCATCATACATCCGTCGCTGGATAAAACATAAGTATAATGGTCGATGATATTAAAATTATCTTTGTTAAAACGTGCTGCAAGATTCGATTCGGCAAGTGCCATACCGACTCCCATTGCAAACCCTTGTCCTAAAGGACCTGTAGTTGCTTCTACTCCCACAGTGTCTCCGTATTCAGGATGACCTGGCGTATTGCTGCCCCATTGTCTGAAGCTTTGAAGATCTTCTTTTGTAACACCGTATCCGAAAATATGAAGCAAAGAATACAGCAGCATGGATCCATGACCTGCCGATAATATAAAGCGGTCTCTGTTGATCCAGTTTGGATTTTCCGGATTATGATTCATACAATCATTCCATAACGAAAAAGCCATTGGCGCAGCCCCTAAAGGTAGTCCCGGATGACCGGAGTTCGCTTTTTGAACACCTTCAGCGGATAAAATACGAATCGTATTGACTGCCAAGTTTTTTATACTCATGTGTTGTCCACCTTTCTTATTTTAGATATCTAATTATTAGATTATCATTTTTACCTACCCAATGCAAGATGAGAGATCCTTTAGAAAACAAAAGAACCAAGATACCTGCTCTCGATTCTTATGCCGTTATGCTGCTATTGGTTTTTGCTATTTTTTCGATCTTTCCCTCTTTTATTTCTACTATTTCATCATAGAGGCTCTTGTCTTCCTGACTCAGCTTATGGGTAATACAGATACAGGTCTTGTCTTTCAGCTGCAGGATCTGTTTTAAAATTTCTTTTGAGGTGCCTCTGTCCAAGGAAGAGGTCGCTTCATCTAAAATAAGTATCGGACTTTCCCTCATCAGCATTCTAGCAATAGCTATCCGCTGTTTTTCTCCTCCGGATAAATTATGTCCGCATTCAAAGATATAATCGTCTAGTCCAAGCCGCTTATCCTGCATGACCTGATACAGCCCCGAGCATCGCAGCACCTCCTGGATCTTTTCTTCATCGATTTCTTTAAATAAAGTGATGTTCTCTCTAATAGTACCGTCAAACAAAAAAATATCCTGATGAATTGAGGAGATTACCATACTAAGAGCGTCTTCCGACAAATCCTTGTATTCTTTTCCATCTATCTTAAGTTTGCCTTTATAATGATCGAAATAATTTAGAATCAATTTGCAGATTGTACTTTTCCCAGCTCCGCTTTCGCCAGTTATGGCATACTTTTTCCCTTTTTGAAAACACATATTGGCGCCTTTTAGAATTTTCTTATCCTGAAATGAAAATTCAAGGTTTTCCAATACAATTTCTTTTTGAAATTCTTTAATTTCAGCGATTCCTTTCGAAACCTTCTTCGATTCTATAAAGGCCAACTGCTCCTTTAAAAGTTCTTTTGAAGAGTTCCGCTCGTTTATTATTTCGTTCAGTCCGCCGATTGGATTAATCAAAGACGACATCAGCTGGGCTATCGCTACCAATTCTCCTATTCTAATTTCATCTCTTATCACAAGAATCGAAACAATAGATATAATTGCAATAATAAGCCCTTCTCCCAAAATAAGATTATAAGAATTGATATTTGATATTTTAACCGAAAAAACCCTCTTTTTCTCAAGCAGCTCCTCTTTCGATTGATTAAAAGAACGGTCGGCAAAAGATTCTAGTTTATTATTTCGAATAATTTCAAAGGCAGATAGCAGCTCTTTTATCTTTATCACATTTTTGCCTATTTCATCATAATAACTGTTTTTATAGCCTGATAGTTTTTCTCCCAATTTCCCTGAAATAAGAAGATATAATATTCCCACTCCCAGCGAGAGGACTATCATTCGAATATCAATATATATCAGCGACACTAGGGCAAAAAGAACGGCAGACACCATCTGCACTATATCATAAATCCCTGCTATATAAGAATCCACCACATCTTCTGTATTATTTGTCAGAAGAGACAAGTATCTTCCCTCCGGCTCCTGATAATATTTTCGAAGGGGCTGTTTTAATATCCCCTGATACAGGTCCCTCCGATAATAAGATTCCGTTTTTTTTATATACATCCCTTTTAGATAGTTATTTGTGCTGTTTAACATGATTTGGACCAATAGATAAAGAGCACTGATTCCTAAATAAAACAAAAGCTGTTCTTCCCCTTTTTCCATAGCACTGTTTACAAGACCGGATAGTATAAAAGCTAAACTGATTTGAAGGAAAGATTCCATCAGTGTTAAAAACAAAGTAAAGAACAGCAGATATTTTTCTATTAATATATATTTTTTCATAATATCCTCAATTAAAATCGATTCTTTTGAAATATCTTTTATTCGCCAAATACATCGGTATATTATAGATCAGCCAGACAGCTATCGAAATGATTAACGTATACAGCAGACTGTTTCCTCCAAAATCCATCACTTCTCTAAACCCTGCAGGAGTCAAATGTTTTGCCCATGCAATAGAAGGCGTAGTTTTAATAAATATATACAAAAACAAGGTTCCAAAAATAGATACTCCAGCAGGAAAACGCAAAGATAAACTAAAACCGATATGGATATAAAACAGAAAACCGATCAAGATTTGAAAACTATCGTAGATCAGCGGAAGTATTTCTCCCTTTCCTCTGGAAAAAGTACCTGTAGCAAGATCTGCTCCTTGAAATAAAAAATAATAGGCGATCGCACTTCCGGCAATATAAAGCAGAATAAAAAGAAAATACACAATATACACCGAAAAATATTTTCCCTTAAGGATCTTTTCTCTAGGTATATCTTTATATAAATAGATTTGCTTTTCTTCTATTTCCTGATATAAGGATACAGAAGACATATAAATCAGGATGATAAGCGGTACAAGGACACCGCTTTGTACGAAAAGCTGCAGATTGATAAAGCCCAATACACTAAGCTTACCTTCATAATTCATAATACTCGGATTTATTCGTATCACTGCCGAAAATAAGATCGGCCACAAAGACAAGAGCATTAAGAGTCCAGTATCCTTTCTCTTTAATACTTTTCCCAGTTCTTCCATGAAAAATTCCATACTTTCCTCCTACAACACTTTTATCATCATAAAAATCGGAATTTTATTATAGTTATATCTTTTCATTTTTCACCTCAATTAAATTCAGCCTTTTTAAAATAGTTTCTGTTTATCCTATAAAGAGGAATATTATATAGAAGCCATATTGAAATAGACAAGAGCAGTACTATTCTCATATCTGCTATGGGAAAGTCTAAAATATCTGTATATCCAAAAGGAGTAAAGTATTTTATATTGCCAAAAAAACCTATAATATTTTGAATTCCATAAAGAATCAAGGCTATAAAAATCGTAACTCCTGTAGAATATCTCAAAGATAAACTTATTCCTACATGAATAAAAAAGAGTATCAGCATCAAAATCTGAAAGCAGTCAAATAGTATCGACCCTATATTCTCCGGCGAAGCTGAAAAACTATTTACTGCATTTTCCGCCCCTGCATAAATCGTAAAGAAAAAGAAAAAGCAGCTTAGAATATAAAAAATCAAAAAGATAAAATATGTACCGTATACAGAAAAATATTTCGAATGCAGAATCTGTGTTCTCGGAATATCTTTATAGAGATAGATCTGCTTTTCTTTTATTTCTTTATAAAAGGACATCGAAGCAACCACAATAATAATCAATATCGGAAGAAATATAATCTGCTGAAAAACCATCTGTCCGTACAAAAACTCCAATGCCCCTACTTGAATTCCTTCCAAGATAAAAAACCCGCTTTGGCTTCGAATCCCGACGCTGACTAAAGCCGGCCACAACACTAAAAGCATTAGAAGCATCGCGTCCTTTCGTTTAAGTGTTTTCTTCAATTCTTCTATTGAAAGTTCCATATTATTCTCCTAAAAAAATTTCTCCAAAGTTGATTTTTTTGTATCGACGGACATAATCTTATATTCTTTAGACAATGTTTCCATAAGAAGACTGAGATCTTCTCCTTGAACCGCTGTTGTAATAGTCCTTCCAGAAACTCTTCCTTTAAAACTTTCTGTCGGTGTGTATTCCCGATCCAGCTCTATTGTAATTTCGGGGCTATCATTTGGCACACCATCGAAGACGATAACACCTTTTTGAATAACAAGAACCCTTTCGCATACTGCACTTAATTCATGCAGCTGATGACTGGAGACAAGGGCTGCTATCTGATCTTCTTTCACTCTTTGATGAAGGATTTTAATCAGATCCTTCATTCCGTTGGGATCAAGTCCTACAAAGGGCTCGTCTAGTATAAGCATCTTCGGTTTTCCCGACAAAGCCAAAGCAAGGCCCAGCCTCTGTTTCATACCGAAGGAAAAACTCTTCACTTTTTTGTCTCTGCTTTTTAAAAGCCCCACCATCTCTAGATGTTCTTCTATCGAAGGAAGAAATTCCTTTTTCCCATGAATTTTTAGATAGTATTCCATGTTTTCATAAGCGCTGAGTTGTGGAAAAAATACAGGTTCCAGCAAAATCCCCACGTCTTTGAGCAGATAATCTTTTGAGTAAAGATCTTCTCCATTGATCTTTACAGTTCCCTCCGTAGGGGAAATAAATTTGCACATGGTCTTCATTAAGGTAGACTTCCCCGCCCCGTTTGCACCGATAAGCCCGGCCATCTCGCCTCTTTTTAAAGTAAAATCAGCTTGTTTTAGCGAAAACTCCTCTGCTTTTTTATATTTTTTACTCAAATTTATAACTTCGATCATGACTCGAACTTCCTTTCCTAAACAATTTATCCGCTATAAAGAGCACTGCTATCTGTGTAAGGAACAGTGTAATAATTTGGGACGGATCTACGATACTCTCCGAAACTTGTATAATGAGATCCCCAGAAAAACGGTTGGTCTGCTCGATTAATACATCCCATTTTCCGCTTCTCTCTAAAAGACTGCCGGATACTGTATAG
The DNA here is from genome assembly GCF_052116305.1 of Gallicola sp. Sow4_E12. Lineage (NCBI taxonomy): Bacteria > Bacillati > Bacillota > Tissierellia > Tissierellales > Peptoniphilaceae > Gallicola > Gallicola sp. Sow4_E12. The sequence continues at coordinate 35,962 of NZ_JBQKLI010000012.1, forward strand.
GCTATTGTGGTAAGCAGCGGAAAGATCCATAAACCTTTTTTCAGGGTATTCTTTTTGTAAAGGATGATATTATAAACTGCCGGAATCACAATAAGCATCATCAGCAAAAAGAATATATTTACATTTGGGGTTATAAGATAAGCTAAACCATAGTTTATCCCATTCAACACTGCAGCTATTACTATTGTCATGTTCTCCTCCTATCCTATCGTCGCAAAAATATTGTAAATCCAATGGGCCACCATGGCGCCTTTAACATTGAAAAAGATTCGTATCATCCCAAGCACCATACCTATGGGAAATCGCACAAAAAGATTCGATAAAAACGTTTCGTTAATATGAAGCAGCAGTGCAAAAATCAGTGATGTCAGGATCAAAGCATAAACACTTCCTATCTTTTCATTCAGATAATCATAATGCAGTTTTCGAAACAGATATTCTTCTCCAATCCCAATCGCTAAAAAATGAATAGTCATCGAATAATCCGTAAACTGTAGAAGAAATATAAACAACAGTATAAATCCTGCTGCAGTTCTCCATCCAACCTCTACTCTTCTTTCAAAATTCAGCAGTCTTTTATAAATAAGCTTAGGCACTAGAACAAAGGAAAAAAGAATAGAAAGAGCTAATATACTTGCTGATACAGGCTCCGGCAGAAACCCTCCAGTCATAGCTGCCGCCAATGCAGAAAGATTTAAAGACACCGCTGCTGCAATAGTAATCACAATAATCCAAATAATAGAATTAAGTATGTCTTTCATTTCCTCTGTTGTCTTTTTGAGTTTTGTATTGTTGAGTTCCACGCCTCCTCCTTTATGCTTTGCTTGAGAATATAATCTCTGCCTTTATCTTATATCCTTATCCTTAAAAGACCCCTAACTGAATCTTAAAATAAACTTAATTCCTTTATTTATAAATAAGAACCGAGAAAATCTCGGCTCTTATTTGTAATATATTTAAACTAAATTTTTCTTTTATAGATTAGATATTATAACTGTCTCCATTTTTACGTCTTCTTGTGTACCCTGCAGATACGATAAGAATATTGATGCAGAGACCCTTATTAGATCCTAATAATTTCATCTCATTTCACCTCTATTCGGTAAATGTAATTGCTATCACTCTTTTATTAAACTCTTACGCTGTGTCCGCCTTTAAGTCTTCTTGTATATCCTGCTGATACGAAGAATACGCTTACGCAAAGCCCTTTGTTTGCTCCTAATAATTTCATCTGTTTCACCTCCTTTATTCTTAATCTAAGTACTTTTCTTACACTCTAACACTATGTCCGCCTCTAAGTCTTCTTGTATATCCTGCTGATACGAAGAATACGCTTACGCAAAGCCCTTTGTTTGCTCCTAATAATTTCATCTGTTTTCACCTCCCTTGTTTTGATATTTTAATTTATGCTAAAGGCATGAATTAACGAAATAATAGATCAAACTGCAACTCATAATAGGTGTCGTATAAACTGCAGTAGGGGTCTTTTTTATAGGTCCCTCCCGCTGCCATCGATCTTGCAAGACATCCTCTGCCGCAAAAAGCAGACTTATTGCACTCTCTGCATTCATTTATCTCAGTATCCAGCTTATCCTTAAATTCTTTTAATTTTTCCCAGGAGCTTTCTGAATCTTCTAGAATATTTCCCAGCTTAATATTATGCATCATATGACAGGGAGATAAATTCCCTTCTGCATCTACACTGATGGATTTTTCACCTGCTCCGCAGTTTTCCTTGCAATAAATTTCTTCTTGAGGACTGAAACCTTCTAATGTATATGGAAATTCTTGGAAAGAACGATTTGTGAAGCGGACAAGCTGTTTTTCTGTGACTAAAAACTCTTTGCTGTCTTTGTCCTTTGAATAGAACAGGCTATAGGTAATGGGCAGATTATACTCCTGGCTAAGTTCGTGATACTGTTCCACCCGGTCGATATTTGTTCTATTTAATGTAACGATCCCGCTGATCTCTGTACCTTCTTTGTCCGAAGCTTTCAAAATTTTCAGAATTTTTTCTTTATGGATTTTTCTTCCTAGAGGATTTTCTTCCTTTTCTATTTCGTCAATAGAGATAGCCAAGGCATCTAGATTCTTAAAAACATCTTCTTCTATTTCGATACTGCCGTTCGTAATCATTACCGTATTAAAATCTCTTTTTTTAGCTTCGTCGATAATTTCTGCTATATCTTTCCGAAGCATCGGCTCGCCTCCAGAAAGGACGAGATTCGTATAACCTCTTTTTTTTAGCTGTTTCAAAATTTTTATAAGCTCTTCAAAACTTAAATCCTTCTTCTGATTTCTGTTTGAAATTCTGGAATAACATCCGACACAATCCATATTGCATCGATGAGTTACATGAAGATAAACCTGCTTTCGAATATCTTTCGGCTGGAAAAATCCTATCTGCTCAAGGATGGGATAGGCACTGCCTTTTTGATCTCCGGTCTGTATATAGTCCCTCACAGCGTCTCTGTTTTCTTCCTCTACATAGACGACTGCCCCATTTTCAAAATTACATAAAAGCGAATGATCTTTATAAAAAACTTCTTTTATCTTCTCCATGTCTCCCCCTTTTCGATTACACTACTATCTTATCTTCCCGCTCTTAAAACCTTCATAAGCAAACCTTAAAATAACCTTATTTCCTTAAACCTTCCTTAAACATTTAAATTTGAACATAAAAATAAAAGATACCTTCTTTTTATCTGCAGGTATCTTTTATAATTTACTTTTATTCAACAGCCCCTTTACTTTTCCTAAGACGGATAATAAAGGCCTTGGAATACTCTTTATAAGGCTGTATTAATTGTAATTCCCCTTTGTGTTTTTCTACGATTCTTTTTGTTATGGATAGGCCTAAACCGCTATGGCCCATTTTGTCTTTAATCGGTTTTTTTCGAATAAAAGGCTCAAAAATCAGATTGACTAAAAAATCTTCTATTCTATTTCCATTATCTGCGATGATAATCTCCGCGAAATCTTCTCCTTCTTCAATCCCCATATAAACTCTGCCGCCTTTCTCATTATGAAATGCTGCATTTTCTACAAGATTGATAATCGCCCTTTTAATTTCCAGCTCATCTGCAAAAAGAAGAATCTCCTTCTCCTCAATATCAATAATCTGCTCCATCTCTTTCATCTCAAAACTGCTGTATTTTTCAGCGATAATATTTCGAAATAAATCCGCAATATCAATCTCTTTTAAATTTAAACTATAGTCTACTCTAGACAGTTTTCCGAAAGACATAAGGATCTGAAGCATTTTTTCCATATCATCACAATTTTCTGTAATCTTCTCTATCGGTATTTTATACTTATTTGAAAGCTCTTCTTCCATTAATAAAATACTGGCATATCCCTTGATCGGCGTAATGGAGTTTTTAATATCATGACCCAGCTCGGAAATGAGCTGATATCTTAAAAACTCGTCATTTTTTGTTTTATCCATAAGATAATCAAGCCTCTTCGTCATACTCTCAAAGGAGTCCCGCATCTCATCAAATTCTTCGATCTCGTAACTAGTATGATGAATGCTGTAATTTTCCTCCTTTACTTTTTTCATATCTTCTCTTAAATCTTCTAAAGGAACATTGACAAGACGGTCGATTCTTCTTGTAGATAGTTTCAATATAAACCAGTATCCGAAGGCCATAACAGCCGCTGCTGTAATGAAAAGCAGAAAAATCCCGGAGGTATCTTGATCTAGATCCATATCAATCCTATAATTTAAGTGGATCCGGTCTTTCGGCAGAATAAGCAGTTTATATAGATCTTCCTCTGCTCTAGAAAGTTTCGTAAGAATACCGGAATAATACCTGCCCTCTTCTTGATATTCTCCTTGGCTAAGCTCGTAGATCTCTTTCGAACTGTATCTGCTTTTTTCTTCTTCCGGAGAGAGTATATTGTACTCTCCGTCGATAATCTGTATCTTTCCTTCGTAGGCTTCAGCCTTCTTTATTTCATTCTCTCTATTTCCAAGATACTCCTGATAGCTGCTGTCTCCTCCTAAAAGATCCATCTTGTCAACTAATCTTTCCCCTGCTTGATTCATTACAAAGAGGACAAAAAGAACTAAAAAAATAACCGCAAATGTAAATAAGATAAAATGATTTCGAAGAATCTTTTTTAATGAAATCTTATTTTTCAAATCGATACCCCAGCCCCCGTATAGTTTTAATATAACGTTTCTCTGTCATCTTTTCGAGTTTTTCCCTTAATTTGCTGATATGTACCATAATCGTATTATCATCATAGGCATAGTCCTCTTCCCAGACGATTTCGTAAATCTGTTTTTTGGTGAACACCTGACCCGGAGATTCCATAAATACTCTGAGCATCTTGTATTCTGTAGGAAGAAGTTCTGTTTCTTTGCCTTTAAAATACAGTACCGGATTTCGAAGATCTAATTTTAAATCCCCCGCTTTTAACATCTCTCCCTTTCTTCCCTTTTCCATCATAGACTTTCTTCTTAAATGTGCCTCAATTCGAGCATCTAATTCCAGCGGGTTGAAAGGCTTTGTTAAATAATCGTCGGCTCCCATTTTAAGCCCTAATATAATATCCATATCTAAATCCTTTGAGGAAAGAATAATAACTGGAACCTCTCTTTCTTTTCGGATTTCTGTAAGAACTTCCAGTCCATTCATTCCCGGAAGCACAATATCCAAAAGAACTAAATCGATCTCTTCTCTCTCAAGCTTTTCAAGCCCCTCTTCTCCTGTTTCAGCTGTAAAAACCTGATACTGGGTTCCGATATAGATTTCAATAAGCTCAGAAATTTTTTTACTGTCTTCTATTACAAGTATACTCTGTCTTCTTTCCATAAACCTCCGCCTTTACGCTTTTTCTAGATAAAGCACTTTCTATAATCAGTGTACCAATTTTATCACTCCCGCTCAAGGAAAAGCTAAAAAGGGTTTAGAGAAAGAAAAAAAGACCGCACCATTCGGCGCAGTCTCTTTTTCTAGAAGGCCACTTTCATCGATAAAGCTACAATACAAAGAACAATGGCAAAAGGAACATAAAGGAAACGTCCCATAAAATACCACCTTTGTCCTTCCTTGTTTACTCTTCCCTTATTGATTTCAAAAAGAAGATCTTCTTTTTTCATAATCCAAAACCAGGATATAGCCCCTAAGGTTGCTCCTAAGGGAATAATGTAGATCGAAACGAGATCCATCCATGGTCCCCAAGAAACAATAGTTTCCATATTTAATCCAAATCCTAAACAAACAACGGATAAAAATATCAGTATCATGCCACGGTTGAATTTCGGAAATTTATGAAGCAGCGATTCTGCCACAGCTTCAAACATATTCTGAAGAGAACTGACTCCAGCAAAGATCATTGCTGTATATAGAATAATTGCAAAAAGCTGTCCCATAGGAATATCTTGAAGAATCTTCGGCAATGTTACAAATAAAAGTCCAGGTCCGGCTCCCACATCCAATCCATAAGCAAAACATGCGGGAATAATAACCAAAGCCGCTACAAGAGCTGCTATAGTATCAAAAATAGCTGTATGCCTTGCAACTGAAACAACATCCTCTTTCTCTTCTAAATAAGCACCATAAACGATCATACCGCTTCCAGTAATAGAAAGGGAAAAGAAAGCTTGTCCCATCGCCCAGATCCACACCATAGGATCTCTTAAAACTTCCCACCTTGGAATAAACATAAAGCGGTACCCTTCTGCTGCATTCGGAAGCATTGACACTCTTATCGCTAAAATCACAAAAATCACAAAAAATAACGGCATCATAATTTTATTGCTCTTCTCAATACTTTTAGCTCCTAAGTACAAGGTTAAAAGCGTTGCCAAAACTACAATAATATGAAAAGGCATTACAGAATACCCCTCCATGGAAAATGATGCAAACCATTGTTCTGTATTTACCGTCATTAAACTTCCTGTTAAGGAGTCCAATAACGCCTTTCCAACATAAGCTACAATCACCGCATAACCTATAGCAATACACATTGAACCGATTAAGGGAAGCCAGCCCAGTACTGCTCCTGCTTTTCCTAAATTTTTACTTCGGCTTTTCCACGCATTTTCATAGGAACCTAGTGTCCCCGTCCTCGCACGGCGCCCAATGGCAAACTCTGAGGGCAGCCCTACATAACTAAAGATAAAAATAAAAAACAGATAGATTAAAAAGAAAGCTCCCCCTCCATTTGTCCCCATCTTGTTAGGAAATCCCCATACATTCGCCATGCCTACTGCAGAACCTACTGAAGATAATATAAAGCCCCAGCGGCTGTTAAAACGTTTTGTTTTTTCTTTCTCATTCATAGTATACTTCTCCTAATTTAAAATTCTCCATACAGTATTGTAACATTGATGGAAATTTATTGAAATCTTTTATGAAATAAAACCGCTAAAAAGATCTTTACTTAGAATATATGTTCTGTTATACTTGTTCTAAACAGTTAAGGAGGTCTTTTATGAACATCTTTTATCATATCGATGTCAACTCGGCCTATCTTTCTTGGGAAGCAGCTCACCGGCTTTCTTTAGATCCCTCTGCCATCGACTTGCGGGAGATACCAGCTATCATAGGAGGGGACGAAAAAAAGAGAAAAGGTATCGTATTGGCGAAATCCATTCCCGCAAAAAAATACAAAATCCAGACAGGGGAGCCCATCCGCTCTGCTCTGCAAAAATACCCTAAGCTTGAAATCATCCCTCCTCAGTACAGCCTATATATGAAAGCAAGCCAGTCCATGGTGGATTTGATCTCAGAATACACTCCTTTGATCCAGCGCTTTTCCATAGATGAACTTTTTGCGCAATACATAGGACCTCCAGGAGAACATTTAAAACAGGCAGAAGAAATCCGAGAACGGATCTCTAGAGAATTGGGCTTCACGGTTAATATCGGAGTGAGCTTCAACAAGCTTCTGGCAAAAGTCGCATCGGATTTTACAAAGCCCGACCGTGTCCATCCTCTTTTTAAAGAAGATATCCCAGTGAAAATGTGGCCTCTTCCTGTAGGCGATCTTTTTATGGTAGGAAGACGTACAGAGAAAAAATTAAGAGAACGAGGAATTACAACCATAGGCGAACTCGCCGCTATGGATCCGAAATATATGTACCGCTGGATGAAAAAACCAGGACTTACCATCTGGAATTTTGCCAACGGCATTGAAAACAGCTCGATTCTTCTAAACTCTCCTCCCTATAAAAGCATCAGCAATTCCACTACCATGCCCTTTGATGTAGAAACGAAAAAAGACTGCAAAAGAGTTCTTCTAGCCATCAGCGAAAATATCGGCAACCGCTTAAGAGGACTTCATTTTAACGGACAAGTTTTATCCGTATCCTTCTGTAATACAGACTTCCTTCATTATAGAAAAGAAGAAAAACTGAATTTCCCCACTCAAAATACTCAAATTCTCTATAAACAAGCTGAAAAATTGTTTTCAGAGATCTGGAAAGGAGAACCCCTTCGAAAGTTCTCTATCCGAGTCAGCAAATTAACCAGCGATCAGGCAAAACAACTTTCTCTTTTTGAAAAAGAAGAAGAAAAATACAGGAACTTAGAAACAACTTTAGATCATTTACGAGAAGAGTACGGAAAAAGATCCGTCTACCGTTCCACCTTCCTCCATTCCGGAATATCCCCCATGATCGGCGGCGTAATGGAAGAAGAAGAGTACCTGATGATGAGCAGTACACTATAAAAAAGTGTGGAATGTGAGAGAGGGAAGAGAGGAGTTGAAGTAGAAACGAGGAGCCTGTTTCCTTTGTTTGATGTAACGCATCTTCGATGCTGATGCAAGGGATATTCACAGAACTGGCTGCCATTGCTGATAAAGAAAATCGAGGTGATATTATGAAAATACTTATGATCGAATTAGAAACTCTCTGCTACTATAATCGAAGAGAATATCCCCGCCCTCTTCGATTTAAAATCCTTCCCAATCCTAATGTTCCTGAAACCATAGAAAGACCGGTAATCCTTAAAGTCAGTCAAATTTTCTCCAGCCGTGTTATTGAAAAAGGAAAGAAAAAGACCATTGTTTATGAATGCATCAGCGAACTCTCTTCTAAAAAAATACAATACGATCTAAAATATTTCCCCGATACCCAAAGCTGGTATTTGTATCGGTATTGAAAAGAGAGGGAGTAGTGAGTAGGTTTTAGGGGCTAGGCAGTAGGGATAGAAAAAAGACCGCACCAAATGCGGTCTTTTTGCATTTTACAACAACGGCAATCATTCGCAAAGCGAATGATTGCCGTTGTTCCTATTACCTATTACCTATTACCTATTACCTATTACCTACTTTCTACTCTCCAAATACTCGTCAATATTTGTTTTGATAGAAGGTACTTTTGTTCCGTAGATAACTTGAACCGATTCGCCTGATTTCATAATTCCTGCGGCTCCTGTCTGGCGGAGGGCCGCTTCGTCTACTAAGGAAGAGTCTTTCACTTTTAATCGAAGTCTTGTAGCGCAGTTGTCTACTTCGATCAGATTATCTTGTCCTCCCAGAGCATCCACGATCTCAGGAGCGTTTTTAAATTCGCTGTTTGTTCCAATGCCTTTTGCTTCTCTATATTCATCTTTCGTATGAAGTTTAGAAGCAACACCTTCTTCTTCTCTTCCAGGAGTCTTTAGATCGAATTTTACAATAAAGAATGTAAAGACGAAATAATAAATTACTGCATAGACCACACCGATAATCACTACCGGCAACCAGTTTGTCATGGCATTTCCAGGCAATATTCCGTAGAGAAGGAAGTCGATCCCCCCTCCAGAGAAGGTCAAACCTACCCCCACGCCTAAAGCATGGCAGATCGCAAAGGACAGGGCTCCTAGTACACAATGCACTCCGAAGTAAAGGATCGGAGAAGCAAAAAGAAATGAAAATTCTAAAGGTTCTGTAATTCCCACAAGCATTGATGTTAAAGAGGAAGATAACAATAATCCCTTAACGTCTTTTTTACGTTCTTTCTTAGCTTGGCGATACATTGCAAAAGCTGCCGCCGGGAAACCAAAGATCATAAACGGAAACATTCCTGAGAAGAATCTCGCATATTCCGGATTGATCTGCTGTCCTGCTGCAAGCTGAGCAAAGACGATGTTCTGTGCCCCTTCTACAACTGTTCCGTTAATGGTTTCCACTCCTCCTAGGGCTGTCTGCCAGAAAGGAAGGTAGAAAACATGATGAAGTCCTAACGGGATCAAGGCTCTGTAAATATATCCGTAGATAAAGGTTCCTACAACTCCTAAACTTCCGATAAGCTCCCCCAGCTGAGCAATCCCTCTACCGATAAACGGCCAGATAAAGGCAAATATAATCCCTAAAAGAAGCCCTGCCACTGTGGAGATGATCGGTATAAATCTTGTTCCTGCAAAGAAGGACAATGCCTCTGGCAGTTCGATTTTATAAAAACGATTGTGCAGTACGCTGACGATCAGTCCTAGAATAATACCTCCTAAAACACCTGTATTCATGGTGTTTTCAAAACCTAAGTAATTTGCCGTAATCAATCCTGGTGTCGCCTGAAGGGTTTCCAAGTTCATAAAGTTTGCGATAGAAGACTGAAGCGCCGCATTCATCACAAAATAACCTACTGTAGCAGACAAAGCAGCTACAGCCTTTTCTTTCTGTGCAAACCCCAAAGCTACCGCAATGGCAAAAAGCATAGGGAGATTTCCGAATATAACGGATCCCGAATCTCTAAGCACCGCTAGGATTTTGTAAATAAGAGTACCTTCTCCCATAGCGCTTTGAAGATTATACAATTCTAGAAAGGCATCTCCCGTTAAGGAAGCTCCAAGACCTAAGAACAGTCCCGCCACCGGCAAAAGTGCAATCGGAAGCATAAATGTTTTTCCCAGACGCTGCAGGGTTTGAAATAATCTGTCTTTCATTTTCTTCACCTCATTTTATTTTTTATTCCAATAGAAAGAGCTATTCAAAATATTCAGAGCTATAAGGCATTGAATCTTTGAATAGCTCTCTCATTTACAGAATAGCATATAAAGAAAAACTTTTCACTATATTATATATTTATGTCGCATATCTTATATGCGCCCTACAAGATCTACAACAATTTCTCCTGCAAGTACTGCCGCTCTTCTTTCGAACTTCTCATAATCCTCTTCCCCGTCATCATCCGCAAAGTCAGATATACTGCGGACTCCTAAGAAAGGAATGTCGTTTGCATCGCAGACATGGGCGATAGCCGCCCCTTCCATTTCGACACAAGTTCCTTGAAAATCCTCTCTTAGCTGAAGCTGCTTTTCTTTGCTGGAAATAAACTGGTCTCCTGTGATGATATTTCCCCGACGAAGATCTCTTTCTGAAAAAACATCCTCCATAAGAGAAAGAAGTCTCTCATCCCCGGAAAAAGAATCTTTATAGGGATAAAATCTTTTCATCAAATCATGGTCAAAATCGTGATAAGAGAGGCTCTCTCCTAAAACAACTGACATATGCTTTAAGGAAGGATCTAAGCCTCCGGCAATACCGGTATTAATCACAGCATCTACCTTGAAATGATCGATCATCGCCTGAGTGATTAAGGCGGCATTCACCTTTCCCACACCAGAATCTACAAATACGATTTTTTTATCTCCGATGCTTCCTTCATAGAAAGTATGCTTTGCTATAACCACTTTCTTTTCATCTTGAACAATATTCTTAATCGCCTCTAATTCCACATCCATTGCAGCGATAATTCCAATTACCTTCATATTTTCTCCTTAAAAAGCTATTACAATACCGCCGTTGTTGGCATATACTGAAGATAACATTCCTGTTTCTACAATTTCAATTTTTTTGAAATTATATTTTTCTTCAATCATCTCTTTGAAATTCAAAGCCCTGTCCTTTGCATTGCAATGGGCAATAACAAGAATACTTTCCTGCAGGTCTTTCTTCTGCTCCCCTACAAGCTTTACAAGATTTTGAACGGCTTTCTGATAGCCTCTTCCTTTTCCAAATAGTTTAATACTTCCATCATCAGCACCCATTATCGGTTTTATGGACAGAGCCTTTATAAACGCTCCTGCCAACTGCTTCATTCGTCCATTTTTCACAAGATTGTCGTATTCATCTAGTATAAAGAAGGTCTTCATATTCGAAACAAACTCTTCAATTCTTTCAGTAATTTCTTCAAAAGAGTTATTCTCTTCTATAAACTCTCTTAATTTTATGGCAACAAGGGTTTCTCCCGCTGAAGCAGATTTTGAATCAATAACATGAATCTTTGTTTTATGGTTTTCCAAAAACATATCCTTTGCAAGGCAGGCATTGCTATAAGTCGCACTGAGTTTAGAGGATATAGTGATAACGAAATTTTCTGCACTTTCTTCGAAACGATCTATAAACAACTGAGGCGAAGGGGCTGAAGATTTCGGTGTTTTTTCTCCTGCATCCATCAAACGGACAAACTCTTCGATATCAAGATCTTCATGGTCTATATAATGTTCGCCGTCGATTTCGATATTAAATGGTACCTTTTCTACCTTGGTTCTTTCCAGAATTTCTTTGCTGGTATCGCAGCTGGAATCTGCTATAATTTTACGGTCGCTCATACTGCCCCTCCTTGATAGATCTTAATGATTGTATTTGTTTGAAATAAGCTCAGCCAGAACAACAGCATCTCGATTCATCTGTTCTTGATCCTGACCTTCAAGCATAACACGAACTAATGGCTCTGTTCCCGAAGGACGGATAAGAACACGGCCTTGACCGCTCATTTTTTCTTCAAGTTTCTTGATTTCATTTTGAATTTCTTCATCATCCACATACTTCATCTGATTTTTCTTTTTTACTTTTGCATTGACTAGAACTTGAGGATATGTAGTCATCAACTGATTGAGTTCAGACATTTTTTTGTTTTGATGAATTTTCATTTCAGCTACTTTTAATGCACTGAGAATTCCATCCCCTGTCGTGTTGTCTTCAAGGAAAATAATATGTCCAGACTGTTCTCCTCCGATAATAAAGCCTTCTTTAACCATCATCTCGAGAACATAGCGGTCTCCTACATTTGCTTTAAAAACGTCTACACCATGCTTCTTCATACATTCGTCAAAACCGATATTTGTCATAACCGTTCCGACTACACCGTTGTTCTTGAGTTTACCCTGTTCTTTTAAATGAAGAGTACAAGCAGCGATAAGATGATCTCCGTCCATAGTTTCTCCTGTTTCATCTACAGCGATCAAACGATCCCCATCACCATCGAAAGAAAAGCCCATATCTGCATTTGTTTTTGAAACAACTGTTTTAATAATCTCCGGATTCGTAGATCCGCAGTTCAAATTAATATTCATTCCGTCCGGTTCTGTGTTGATTACTTGAACATCAGCACCGAGTTCTTTGAAAAGAACAGGAGCGATCTTATAGGTTGCCCCGTGACCACAGTCTAATGCAATCTTTATTCCGTCAAAGCTTTCGCCAATCGTTGATTTTAAGAAATCAATATAAATACGAGATGCTTCTGGACGATCATATACTTTTCCGATTTTTTCGTGTGTTGGATAAAATTCCGTATCTGGATTGTCGATTAATTCTTCTATCTCATCTTCCAAGGCATCTGGAAGTTTAAAACCTGTCGATCCGAAGAACTTAATACCATTAAATTCTCCTGGATTGTGAGATGCAGAGATAACCGCTCCTGCACTCGCTTTATAATAACGAGTTAAAAAAGCAACAGCCGGTGTAGGAATAACCCCTAAACGGATTACTGAAAAACCAGCAGAATTGAGCCCTGCTATAAGAGCCGATTCCAGCATATCTCCTGAAAGTCTCGTATCCTTTCCGATTACCATAAGCTTTGTGTCATCATTAAGCTTTTCTGCTACAGCTCTTCCTATTTTAAAAGCTAACTCCGGCGATAAATCATCATTAGCAACTCCGCGTACTCCATCTGTTCCAAAATATTTCCCCATTTTGGACCTCCTTATATAACTCCATAATTTTTAAATCTTTTTTTATTATATCATATTAGGAGATAGGTTGTAGGTTATAGGGACTAGGGAAGGATAAAAAAACCGCACCCTATGGTGCGGTCTTTTTTCCTTTATATAAACAGTAATTATCCGCTTTTCGAATAATCACTTTCCTTCCCTATTCCCTAGTTCCTATAACCTGCTTCCTACTGAACTCGTACACTGACTTCAGAAGGTTCGATCTTTTCCAAAGTAACACCCTCTACCCGCTCTACTCCCACTGGAAGAGTCAAGGTGCCTGGCGATTGACCTTGAAGATCGATATAGCACTGAATTTCTGTTACTGCATCGACTGATGTAGTACTTCCCTTTACAGTAACCGCTACGGGAGCATCGTGAAGCACCGCTGCCTGACTACCTTCTGGAACATTTCTAAGTTCTATATCTTCCGTCTGAATATTGAATGTTTTAGATTTATCTGATACAACCTGTACATTGGCAATGATGTGTTTGTTTGGATCGGATAAAAAAACATCTTGAGGAAGTCTCAAACCTACATTGATATTCGCCGTCTCTTGAATCGTAGAAAGGTCAATAGGTTTTGTTTCAATCTCTATAATACCGTTTAATATTTCTCCGTCGCCAGTAATACTGATTGTCGATTGATTTAACGTCGGACCTTCCAGCTGAATCCCTTCTGCCGGTTCTCCTACCGTATTGAGTTTAATCGGTACTTCTTTTACAGAATTAATAGAAAGGCTTACACTGACTTCCTTCTGGCTTAATTCTACTCCTACGACTTGTTTGCCGTCAGCATTCACAAGAGTAATCGGAACATTTAAAGTCGTATCATCTTGAATCTCTTGAAGATTGACCTGTGTTTTTGCATGATGTATCTGGTTGACGATGGAGCTTGGGCCCGTAATACTGACTCTATTTGGTTTTACTTCTGTTCCCATCAGCATTATATGATTTGAAGGCAGTGCATTGATCGTCTCAACTGTAACAGGGATCTCTTTATCGATAATTTTTTCAAATTTAAATACAATAGAATTCTGCGACTGCTGATACACTACGGTATCTCTTGGCGCCTGCACCGTAATCGGCATAGATTGTGTTTGAGAGCTAAACCGAGCTAGATCTACCTGTACGATAATATCTCTCGGCTGAACCTTGTTGATTTCATTTCTTGGGCCGGATAATGTAACATTAATAGTCGGTTTTTTCGGTTCCACAATCACCATGTCATTATTTTGAAGAGTTTCTTCATTGATCAATTCTACCGGCAAATTGCGATACTCTCTTCGAATCGTAGGATTTGTCGCTCCCATAACATAACTCCAAAGAAAAATCGCAAACACAATAGAGATTAATCCAGTTGCTATTTCTTTTCTATTTTCTTTCATTATCGGTCCTCCATTCAGCCAGGAAGCCGGCATTTACTTTCTTGTAAAACTCAAGCAGAATTTCTCTTAAGGTATCTTCATCGATATATCTTGTGATCTCTCCATTTTCAGTAATAGAAATTGCACCGGTTTCTTCCGATACAATAATAGTTAAAGAATCAGATTTTTCCGATATTCCAAGAGCTGCCCGATGTCTTGTTCCAAGTTCTTTTGATACAAGCTTACTGTCTGTTAAAGGAAGAAAACAGGCTGCAGCCTTGATTTTGTCCCCTTTAATAATAACAGCACCATCATGAAGAGGCGTATTAGGGATAAATATATTAATCAATAATTCGCTGGAAATAAGGGCATCCAGCTTCGTTCCTGTTTCCACAATTTCATTTAATCCTGTTTTTCTTTCCAAAACCAGCAGCGCACCGATTTTCTGTCTTGATAAAGAAGACATCGCTGTAACAATTTCGCTAGAAACTTTTTTAGCATCCTCGTCTTGTATATCTAATATCGATTTATTAAAGAAATTATTTCTTCCTATAAATTCCAGCACACGTCTAAGCTCTGGCTGAAATACAATCAGTATCGCTATCATACCGAGAGTCATTGTATTTTCTAAAATCCAGTTAATTGTATAAAGTCTGAGCCATCCGCTTACCTTTGCGATAACAAAAAGCGCTATAATTCCTTTGATCAGCTGCTCGGCTCGTGTTTCCTTGATAAGCAGTATTAATTTGTACACTACAAAGGCAACGACTGCAACATCGATAATATCGAGTACACGTATACTGGATAGCTGGCTATTTATAAAGTTGATTATGGCATCCATTTTTCCCCATCCTTATCTTTATTTTCATCCATATTGTATCATATAGCCACAAGAAAAAAACGCTGTAAGACAGCGTTTTCATATATCTTGAATCCCTAATTCGTTTTTAACCAGTTGAACAAGTGTTGACAATGCCTCTTCTTCATCTTCCCCAGAACAGCGGATTGTAAGAAGAGTATCCTTTTTGGCAGCCATAGCTAAAATACTGATAATACTTTTTCCGTTATATTCTCTATCCTCTTTAATAAGTGTTACTTCTGATTCAAATTGAGTCGCTGTTCGCAAGAACTGGGATGCAGGTCTTGCATGCAAACCAATGCTATTTGTCACAGTAACCTTTTCCTCAACCATAAAAACCTCCGGTATTTTACTTAATCAGATTATCAACACCTCTAATTAAAATTAATTAGAGGGCTCTTTATTACTAAAATTCGAATAATAAATGCGGCTGGAATTATTTTCAATAAAAGACTACGTTATTTTTGTAACAAGAACCCTCTGATAACCCATTGCTACTAGTATAACACAGCTTCATCAAATTGTCGAATTCTTGTCAATATTATTAAAATATACAGTTTTAACCGTTTAAAACATAGCGATAAAACAACTTCCCCTTTATTCTCTTCCTAGCCCTTCTCCCCTTCCAAAACGACAAAGAACCTCGAGCTTTAAACAGCGAGGTTCTTTGTCGATATGAGGGGTCATATATTCTAATTACTTTTTCTGTCCGTAGCTTTCAAATTTGATCGCCATCTTTGCCATTTCTGCATCATCTAATACAACAGGTTTACCGATTGCCCTTGCCATATAATAAATTTGAGCACAATACTCTACTTCTTCTATTATATTAAAGGCATTTGCCAAGGAATGTGTCCCTGCCAAAATTCCATGATTTGCTAAAAGTACTGCATTTCGATCGATCATAGCTTCGAAAGCATTCTCTGCAAGTTCTGGACTTCCATAGGTTGCATACTCCGCACAGCGTACATTTGGTCCGGCTACTGCTATCATGTAGTGAGCGGGAGGAAGATCTTCTCTTAATGTAGCAATAACTGTTGCATAAGTAGTATGTGCATGGATAACGGCGGTGATATCATCACGTTTTTCATATTGAATCTTATGCATCACCCATTCGCTGGACGGTTTTTTGTCCCCTTCTACGATGGTTCCGTCTAGTTTCATAATGACAATATCTTCTGGTTTGATTTCGTAAAAATCAATTCCTGTCGGTGTTATAGCCATCAGCTGGGTTTCAGGATCGTACACACTTAGATTTCCTCCTGTCCCTTTTGTTAGACGGCTGTCTACCAACGCTCGTCCATATTGGATGAGTTCTTGCCGAGCTTTATCCATTAACATAGTTATCTCCTTTATACTGTGATTTTATTTTATTCGTATAGCAGTGCTTTCACGTCTTCAGATTCTACATTTGAAGAATCATACCATACAGCACCTGTATCCACATCGGCTACTGGTTCGCCTTTTGCAGCTTTTACAGCTAATTCTACTGCTTTGTAACCGATTTGAATTGGATCTTGTGTTACAGATCCGAATAATTGTCCTTTTTTAACAGCGTCAATTTGTAATGCGCCGGAGTCGAATCCTACTGCTATAACTTTTCCTTCTCCAACTTTTCCGCCCACTGCATTATCTGCATTGATAATAGATTTTGCACCGAACTCGTTTGAGCCGAAGATTCCAACTAGATCTGCTTTGTTTAATAATGTTTGTGCTTGAGTTTGACCGTCTGCATCTGTTACTTTTGCAGGTACTGCTAAATCGATAATGACAACAGCGCCGTTTTCTGCAACACCGTTTGCGAATTTGTCGTTTCCAACGATAGCAAGTTTTTCCCCAACATTTGGTGCAGCCTTTGCTAATTCAGTCATTTTATCGATAAACCCTTTTGTTCTTCCTACTAATGAAGCAGAGTTTACTTCTTGAGATACAACACCGATACGCACTGGCGCTTCTGCTGTAGCTGCTTCAACCTTAGCTTTAATTTCAGGATACATTTTTTCTGCTGCAATCGCTGCTGCTGCTTCGTTGTCTGTAGAAGCAGTTGCTGCTATTGTACCTTCCGGTGCTCCAGGAACTCCTGAGTCGAATCCTACTACAGGAATATTCGCTGATTTTGCTTGAGCTAATAAATCCAATGAAGCTGTTGTGTCAAGAGCTGCAAAGGCAATTGCATTTGGTTTTTTGTTGATCGCATTTGCAAGCATTTGTACTTGATCTTGAATCGCTGTTTCATTTGGAGGGCCTTGGAAAGTGATCGTTGCGTTTAGATCTTTTGCCGCATTATCCGCTCCTTGGTTAACTGCTTTCCAGAATTGATGCTGGAATCCTTTTGCCAATACTTCTACTACGATAGGTTCTCCCTCAGCCGGCTTTGCTGCATCATCTGCAGGAGCTTCTGTGTTCGTTCCTCCGCCGCATGCCGTTAGAAATAATCCGCATACTAATGCTGCACTTAATAAACCTTTCATTCTTTTTTTCATTTTTTTCATCCTTTCATTATTTTTTTCTGTTACGAATAACATCCAAGTATACTGCCACTAATAATACGATACCAGTTATAAAGGTTTGATAATGAGCTTGAAGACCGATAAAAGGCAAGCCTACTTTCAATATCGTCATAATGAACAAACCGATAATCGTTCCGCCGATTCCTGCAATCCCTCCTGCTAAAGAAGATCCTCCGATTACAGCTGCTGCGATGGCGTCAAGTTCAAATCCTACACCTTCGCCTGGCATAATAGTGGTGTACGTTGCCGCATATGCTATCCCTGCTAGTCCTGCAAAGAAACCGCATAGGGTATAAGCCAAAAATTTGTATTTATCTGTATTGATACCAGATAATCTAGCAGCTTCTTCGTTGCTGCCTAGTGCAAGAAGATAACGTCCAAACTTTGTTTTCTTTAAGATAATTCCCATTAGAATCGCAACCACTGCCAACACTATGATCCCTGTTGGAAATCCGCTTTCTAATTTAAAGATTGATTTATACCATCCTTCTCCCATAGTTCGAAGAGGATAGTTTACAGTCTGTACTTGAGTAATGATAGATCCTAGACCTACCGCAAGCATCTGTGTCGCAAGTGTTGTAACAAAAGGATTGATGCGTGCTTTTGTGATTAATGCTCCGTTCAATGCTCCAAATACTGTTCCGATAATCAATGTAATAATAAGAGCCACACCTACTGGAAGACCAGCCTTCTGTGCAAAATAACCCCCGATCAATGCGGAAGTGTTCATTACCGCTCCGATAGACATATCGAACCCGCCTGTCGCTATAGCAAAGGTTACACCGATTGCCAAGAAACCTGCATAGTAGCTGGAATCAAAAATACTTGCTAACGTATTTCCAGAACGAAAGGCCCCGCTTCTTAAATAAAAGAATCCGTACAATATGATTAATACAATTAGGGCTATTCCCTGCTGCGAACTAATAAACTTTCTAAAATTGAATTTTGAATTGTGAGTTTTTGTTAAGTCGGACATTATGCCACTCCTTCCTGAGATGCATATTTCATGATTACTTCTTGATTCGCTTCTTGAATCATCAAATCTGCAGTCTTTCTTCCTTCTGACATTACGATAACACGGTCGCTTAATCGTAAAATTTCTTCCAGTTCAGAAGAAATCATGATAATCGATTTCCCTTCTGCAACTAAAGCATTCATCAGCTTATAGATCTCGTTTTTCGCCCCTACATCGATCCCCTTGGTCGGTTCGTCGAAAATCAAGATATCGCTTTTTGCATGAAGCCATTTTGCAATAACAACCTTTTGCTGATTTCCTCCGGATAAAGTCTTCGCAACCTGATTTACAGAAGAACATTTAATGGATAAGTCATCCACATATTTTCCAGCAACTGTTTCTATTTTTTTATCGTTGATCAAAGCACCTTCTACAAATTCCGGAATCGTACACATAGAAATGTTATCGGCTACATCAAAATCTGTGATCATACCGTCGCTTCTTCGGTCTTCTGAAAGATATCCGATACCATGTGCTACCGCATCTGCAGTGGAATGGATTTTCGCCTTTTCTCCATTGATATAGATCTCACCCGAGTCAAGAGGATCGGCTCCGAAAATCGCTCTGGCAACTTCAGTTCTTCCTGCTCCCATAAGTCCTGCAAAACCTAAAATCTCGCCCTTTTTCAAGGTAAAACTCACATCTTTGATATGCTTGTCTCGATTAAGATTTTTCGCTTCCAATACTACTGGCGCATCTTCCGGCACTGTTGATTCTGCTTTCGGTTCCACATAGCTTACACGTCCAACCATCATATTAATCAGCTGGTCTTTTGTAGTTTCTTTTGTCTCTACCGTTCCTACATATTCTCCATCTCTCATAACCGTAATTCGGTCCGTAATAACTCCGATTTCATCCATTCTATGGGAAATATATATAATTCCGATTCCTTTTGCTTTCAATTCCCGAATAATTCTAAATAATTGGACTATTTCTTCATCGGTTAGAGAAGTTGTCGGCTCATCGAAGATGATAATTTTTGCATCCATGGAAATCGCTTTTGCAATCTCTGTCATCTGCTGCTGTCCTACAGGGATATCTTTTACTGTTGCTGCCGGATCCACATGAACACCCAGCTCTCTAAATAATTCTTTGGATTTTTCGATCATTTCCCCGTCGTTTATAAGCACTCCATTCATGGATTCTCTGCCGATGTAAATGTTTTCTGCCACCGTCAAATCCGCCATCATATTCAGCTCTTGATGGACGATAGCAACCCCTGCCTCTTGAGCTTCTTTCGGATTTTTAAATTCTGTTTCTTTACCGAAATACGTAAGCGTCCCTGATTCCAAACTGTATACTCCGGAGAGTATTTTCATAAGCGTTGATTTTCCTGCACCATTTTCTCCCATAAGTGCATGTACTTCGCCGCTTCTAAGGTCCATATGAACATCCTTTAAGGCCTTCACAGGGCCGAAGGTTTTGCTGATATGTTCCATTTCTAGTATTGTTTCATTCATAAGCTTCTCCTTTAAAGCACACCCTTTTTCAAAATAATATTGGCATAGAGTGCATCTTCCCCTGTAGCGACGACTGCATAAGCATCTTTTGCTCTTTCATAAAAATCGAAACGTTCTATATAGCCGATACTAAAGTCTTCCTCAGAAGTTTCCAAGGTCTCTTTGTACGTTTCCCAGATTTCTGGCTTATAATCATCCCCCGGTGTAACTTCCATTAGAAAAACTTGAGTCGGACTGTATTTGCTGTCCAGCGGAAAAAGCTCTAGTATACTTTTCAACAATTCATCGCATTTATGGCCATCTGCCCTTACCACTCTTTGACGAATCCTGGCAGATGGGAAATTCCCATCTGCTAAGACTATTTCATCTCCATGACCCATTTCCATTAAAATCTTTACAAGCTCGGGAGATAGAATTTTAGGTATTTTTTTTAGCATGATATACCGCCTATTTATAAAGAGGTCCGTAGTATGCGCAGGCTCTTAAGTCGGATCCTTCTAAATCTTTTGTTCCAAAGCCTTTGAATGCATGAGGTCTAAACACATTTTCGTCTTCCACATTATGCATAACGACCGGAATTCTTAACATACTTGCTAAAGTGATGATATCTGCTCCAACATGACCATGAACACTTGCACCATGATTTGCTCCCCAGTTTGCCATTACATCATAAACCGTTTCAAAACCTTTCATACCGATGCGTGGTGCAAACCAAGTTGTCGGCCAAGTAGTATCTGTTCTGTCTTCTAAAACTTTAGAAACATCTTCAGGAATGTGAGCCGTATAACCTTCTGCTATTTGAAGAGTCGGTCCTACCCCTTCTGCGATATTTACACGAATCATAGTGATCGGCATCTCCGCTTCTGTGATAAAGTGAGAAGAGAAACCGCCGCCTCTGAAATACTGATGGTTCGCTGCTCGCCAGTCTGTCGCTTCTAAACAAGCTTTAATATCTTCTTCTGTCATATTCCAGAACTCTTTCATCGTTCCGTTTCCTTCTTCATCTTGAGCTGCCCCTGAACCGTCTAAACAAGAAGCGCCAGAGTTGATCAAGTGGATTACACCGTTTTCAGCAACACCTGAAAGCTTATGACCTGTTACTCTTTCTACAGATTCTGGAGACCAATATGTTCTAACATCTGAGAAGATTGGAGCTTTGTTTGTAAGAAGTGTTCCTAAAAGCATCGCTGTGCCGTTTAACGTATCATTTTCTGTAGCGAAGGCAATAGGAGCTCTTGCACCTGTCCAGTCGAAAGTAGAAGCAAGGATCGCTTCTGTAAAGTCTGCATTTGGAAGCCAGTCTGTCCATTGTCTTTGTCCTTGGAATCCTCCGGCGATACCGTTTCTTCCTAAAGCTTCTTCATGCCAGCCTTTGTCTGCAAGTTTTTTATTTCCAAATAAAATATCTTTGCAGATCATGGCATGTTTTACACAGAAATCCCATTCTTCTTCATAAGGAACAACTTTTGATTTTCTTATATTTTCCTGTAAAGATTCGTCATCGTTGATATCCAATCCTTCTTTACAGTTGTTTTTCACCCATTCTCGTGCAATTTCGAATTCTTCTTCATCGTAAATTTCTAATTTGATTCGGCGAAGAATTTCTGTCATATCCACCCATTCAGTACGCATTCCCAAGTATTTTTGGAAGAATGAAGCCTGAGCATCGCTGCCTGCTATCCCCATAGCAACGCTTCCGATATTTACATAAGCCTTGTCTTTCATTTGACCTACTGCAACAGCACCTTTTGCAAAACGAAGAATTTTTTCTTTCACATCTTCTGGAACGCTTGTGTCAGTGGAATCTTGTACATCATGACCGTAGATAGAAAATGCAGGAAGTCCTCTTTGTGCATAAGCGGCCATTACCGCTGCCAAATATACAGCTCCCGGTCTTTCTGTACCGTTAAATCCCCATACAGCCTTGATTGTATTCGGATCTAAATCCATTGTCTCAGTACCATAACACCAGCATGGAGTTACGGTTAATGTAGCCACTACATTTTCAGTAGAAAATTTTTCTGCACATCTGGCTGCTTCAGCACCGCCGCCTATATTCGTATCAGCGATAACACATTGAGCCGGTGTGCCGTCTGCATATTTTAATTCGCTTTCTATCAATTCCTTGGCTGTTTTTGCCATATTCATTGTCTGCTCTTCTAGACTTTCTCTAACACCGCCCCAGCGGCCGTCGATTGTTGGTCGTATACCAATTTTTGGATAACTCATTCTTTCCTCCTAAATTTATTTGTAATTATTCCATAGTTCCCAATTTTTGGGAAAATAGCTTTTTAAATCATTGGATTTATCTATTGCTTGAAGAAGACTTTCCTTTTCTTCTTCCTTCGCAATAGTTTCCAGCTGTGCCAATATATTTCCAATAGCCGTAGCCTCTTTCGGCCCTGCTATTACTTCCATATTTAAACCATCGCTTATCATCTGGCAAAGCATCTCTGACTGAGACCCCCCGCCGATAACGTGAATTCTTTTGAATTTTCTTTCGGTTACTTTTTCTAAATAATGCACTAGATTTCTGTAACCTAGAACCACGCTTTCGTAAATGCCTCTAAAGTAGTCTGATTTTTTCTCTAAAGGCTTCTTTCCTTTTTCTTTAAGATAACTTTCTATATCTTCTATAAAACTTTCCGTCTCCTGTCCAAATACAGCTTCTTGTACATCGATAATAGCTTTAAATGGTTCAGTATTTGCTACTATCGTTGAAATTTCCTCGTAAGAATATTTTTTGCCTTCTCGAACTTCCAATTCTTTTATCAGTTTTTCTATAAGATAAAGACCCGTTATATTTTGGAAAAACATATTTCTGCCGTTATAGCCTGTCTCATTTGTCAGGTCGAAACGAAAAGCTTCTTCTGTGAGAACCGGCTCCTCTGTATAACATCCCAACAAAGACCATGTCCCGCTGGATAAGAAAAGGGTTTCTGGATCTTCATAAGCCTTTGTGATCGCCACAGCACTTGCTGTATCATGAGAGGCTACGGAGACAACAGGGATATCTTTTTTTCTGAGATCTGGATTTTTAGCATTTTTTGTAGATCCGATAACCCTTTTATTTTCTACTGTTTCTGGAAACATAGTATTCGAAAAACCAAAAGCCTCTATAATTTCCCGATTCCACTCTCCTTTTTTCAAGTCAAACATTTGAGTCGTAGAGCAGATCGTTTTTTCTCCTTTTTTTTCGCCTGTTAAGTAAAAATTAACTAAATCCGGCATCATCAGAAGACTTTCCGCTTCTTTTAAAATATCGGGCTGGAGTTTTTTAATAGCCGTCAGCTGAAACAGTGAATTAATTGCCATAATCTGATTTCCTGTTTTGCTGTAAAGAGAATACAAGTCCATCTCTTTTTTCACTTCTTCAAAACCTTTCACATTTGATTCGTCTCTATAGGATAAAGGATCTTGAACTAATTCTTCATTTCCGTTCAAAAGACCGAAGTCCACACCCCAGGTATCCACACCTATGCTAACGATTTCCTCATTGCATTCTAAAATACAATTCTCAATAGTCGAGATAAGCTTTTCCCATTCCCAGTAACGTCTGCCATCTTTTTCGATGATCTTATGACTAAGTCTCATAATTTCATCCAGCTGCAAACGCCCATTTTCTACAAAACCTAGAATTCCCCGAATCGATGTAGCGCCCATATCAATAGCAAGCACTTTTTTCATGAATCCGCCTCCATATTCTTTGCTATCGTTTTCCATATATTTTATTATTTTGTTGAGATAAGAATATCACACTCTCGTCATTTGTAAAGATTTGAAGGATATATTGGATTTTCTACACGCTTTTGATTATAATTAAAGCTAAAGTATTCAAATTCGTTCATTGTAAAGTAAAATCCCTTATAAAAATTTAAAGGAGAATATTATGATTCCATCCGAACGCATCAAACAAATTACAGACATTCTTTATCAGCAAAAAACAGTCAGCGTAAAAGAACTCTGCAGCATCCTCTACTGTTCCCCTTCCACCATCCGAAGAGATCTTATCGATCTGGAAGAAGCTGGAGTCCTTAGACGGACAAGAGGCGGCGCAACCCTGATTTCAAAAAACATTACAGAGTTTTCCAGCTATATCCGAAGTCTGGAAAATTCTAAAGAAAAACAAAAGATTGCCTCCATGACTACGGATATGATCCATGATGATATGTCTATTTTCTTAGATTCCTCTTCAACGGTTCATTTTATCTGTGACTATTTATATAAATACAAAAACCTTATAATCATTACAAACTCCATTCTTGTCCCTTATAAGCTGATGAATCATGATGACTTGAGAGTTTTCTGCACTGGCGGGGTTTTAAAAAAACATACCCATTCCCTCGTAGGAGATATGAGCTATGCCTTCGTAAAAAACTATAAGCCGGATATCTGCTTTTTCTCCTGCAAAGCCATAGACCCTACCGGAATCTTCGAAGCAGACTATCAGCAGACAAATGTAAAGAAAAACATGCTGGCAAATGCAGGAAAATCCGTCCTCCTGGTAGACCATTCGAAATTCGAAGACTCAGCCTTCATAGCCATCGACGACTTCTCCAATGTCGACACCATCATCACCGACAAAAAACCAAACAACTTCAAAGATTTCTCCATGGAACAGCGCGAAAAATTTCTATGGCCTGAAAAGAATGAATAAGAAAAGAAAGAATGATAGAAAGAATGAAAGAAAGTGTGATAGTTCGAAAAAAAAGTGTGACAGTGTGGAGAGGGGAGAGGGGAATTAATGATGAAAAAGCGGAGCTTTTTCTGCTTGGTATAGGTGGTAGTTTTTCTTAGTATTAGGAAGATTATGAAGCTTGTATGCAATAAACGGATCAAAACTTCTCTAGTTTTCTACAATATACAATTTCTTGTATTCAATTGAAACGTTCGATCAAAGTAAAGAATGAAAATTATATATGCATAATTTTCTATCTCTTTTTTTCTAATAAAAAAAGGAAAGCGATGATTCTCGCTTTCCTTACTTAAACTCCCCTCTCCCCTCTTTCACACTCTGAAGTCCTAGCCCAAATCATGTTCCTCGATTTGGTTGCAGGTCTCATGCCACTCGTTGCCCAAGAGCAGTCTTTTTGCGGTTGGTTAGAAACGATCGGCCACACTTCTTTTCTATCTCTATCCAATCATCTTTTGATACATTTCTTCTATTTCTTCTTTAACTGGATCTTTTGGGTTTCCTGGGGTGCAGGCATCTGCCATAGCAGATTCCGCTAGGAATGGGATATCTTTTTCTTCTACGATACCTTTAAGATTTTCCGGGATTCCTACTTCTTTCGCGAGATCTTTTACAGCTTGAACGGCTGCTTTTCTGTATTCTTCCGCAGACATGTCTTCTGTACCTTCGACACCCATCACTCTGGCGATATTTTCATATTTTTCTCCTGTTGATTCTGCATTATATTCCATTACAATCGGAAGAATAATCGCATTCGCAACACCATGAGGAGTATTATATACAGCACCTAATGGATGGGCCATAGAGTGAACAATACCAAGACCAACCTTTGAAAAACCCATTCTTGCAGTATATTGAGCAAGAGCCATCATTTCACGGCCTTTTTTCTCATTTCTTACTGCTGCTGGAAGATACTCTGCGATCCATTTTATCGCTTCTAAATGAAACATATCTGTCATTTCCCAAGCGCCTTTTGTAATATAGCCTTCGATAGCTTGAGTTAATGCCTCCATTCCTGTTGCTGCTGTAAGATCTGCAGGCATTGTTTCCATCATAACCGGATCAACGATCGCTGCAACTGGAAGATCATGAGGATCTACACAGACTAATTTCTTTTTCTTTTCCGTGTCTGTTATAACATAGTTGATTGTAACTTCTAAAGCGGTACCTGCCGTTGTTGCAACAGCTATAATCGGAGTCGCTGCATTTTTCGTATCCGCAACACATTCTAAACTTATTACATCCTTAAACTCTGGATTAGTATGAACGATCTCTGAAGCTTTTGCACAGTCCATTACAGAACCGCCGCCTACTGCGATAATAACATCAGCTTCTGCTTTTTCAAGCTCTTTTAAACCATTAGTACATTTTTTATGGAAGGATTCGGATCGATATCTGTAAAAATTTCATAAGGCATCTTCGTATCTTCGAGAATATCCGTAACCTTTTCCAATAATCCGCTTGACTTTAAATAAGCGTCGCTAAAGATTACAGCTTTTTGATACCCTTTGCTTTGGATAACTTCCCGTATGCCGTCCAATGCTCCATAACCATGATAGATCAACTCGTTTAAAATAATTCTGTTTCCCATATTGTACTCCTTTCCGTTCTCTATATTTGCCCTCATTATCCCACTGCTCAGCTTGAATGTTAATATTTTAACACTTTTGAAGAACTAGTTGGAGTATTCTTTAAAATCTTCCAAATTTTCAAGAGGAGGAAGCTGTATTTTTAGCTATATTATATACTCACGAGGAGCAAAACTGTAAATCTAGCCTTTCTTATTCTAATGATTGTTCATAATTCTTCAAATATCGTCCTTTTTTCTTCAAATAAAAAACCAGCCCTAGTATAAGGCTGGTTTGCATTTATATTATTATCTAGCACCCAATTCGCCATTGTAGATATAAAGACCTGAACTGCTTCCTGCAATTCTGTCTAATCTTGTGATAATAGCATCAAATGTAGCTTCTTCTTCAACTTGTTCCATTACATACCATTGCATAAAAATTTCGCTGGCATTGTCTTTTGCTTCTTTAGCTGCTAGATAGATATCATTGCAGTTTTTAGTTACTTCTTTTTCATGATCGTAAGCTGCTTGGAAAACTTCTTCTATACTTCCGTAATCATTTTTTGGTTTTGGAATTGCATCATATTCTACAGCATATCCTCTTTCTTGAAGATAGTGGATCATCTTTTGCGCATGTTCCATTTCTTCTTGAGCTTGTTTCTGCATAAAGTGTGCAAAACCGTTCCAATCCTCATTTTCAAACCAAGCCTGCATCGCTGCATAGATATATGCTGATTCTAATTCAAAATTCATTTGTACATTAATTTTATCCAATATTTTATTATCCATATTCATTCTCCCTTTCGTTAGTTACTCTTTGTAATATATACCCTTATACATCGTATATAAACATTATTCCTCATAGAGTCCATAAACTCCATATAACTTAATATCTCTTGTACAAAATTCTTTGATGACATCTGGAATTTTGGAAATATTAAGCGGTACCGTAATCCCATTATACTTAATGATCAACTCCTCTATACACACAAAATCCAGAGTTTGGACAAGTTCATAGATTTTCTGATGAGTTTCTTCTAAATGCATATCCCCTATAATAAAAGTTATTTTCTCAGGCATCGATGATTGATCATTGGGATTGATTCTGTTGATTAATAGTACATTATTCATAGTAAATCCCCTTTTATCGCTTTCTCTCGCTGTCTCCTATATACCCTAATTTTTTTGAATTAATCTGATCTATTATATATAGTAAAAACTTGTTATTCCAGCCTTTCATTGATAAAATACAATTAACTTTATAGGAGGCCGTTATGGAAAAAAGAAAAATTCCCCATAAAAATATTAAAAAAAGAAGAAAAAAGAAAAAATCCCCTCTTCCATTCTTATTTTTCTGTCTTATCATTTTTCTTGGAGTTCTGTATTTCTATAAACCGCCTCTTAAAAACACTTCAGAAAATCCTCTATCACAGAAAGGGCCTCTAAGCGAAACGGCAAAAGAAAAAGATTTTAAATACTTTTATAATACGCTGAAAGAAAACTATCCTTATTTTACAATCGATGAAAAATTCAACAACGTTTCCTTTTTAGAAAAAGAAGATACTTATCTGAAACTGATCGAAGAAACAAAGGACGACGCCTCATATTTTGAAGCTCTGCAGAAAATCACAAACGATCTGGGAAGCGAAGTAAAGTTTTTAAGTAAAAAAGAATATGACCACTATTTAAAATATGAAAATATTTCATCCATGAAGCTCTGGACCGACACATTGAAACAGAAACATGCGAAAAACCGCTACAGTTCTCTTCCCATTACCGAAAGCTCGGATGTCCATGAAGATCTGACCATGACAACGCCGATACCGGAAGAAGTAGCCTATATTAAGATCAAAGATTTTAATCCTCTTTATGTAGACAGCGATGGAGAAAAAATCAAAGAATTTATCAATAATTTAAAAGGCTATCATACCTTGATTATCGATATACGGGACAATCAGGGGATTTCTGTAGACTATTTTATGGAAAATCTTGTCCTCCCCCTCTCCAATAATTATTATAAATCCACCGCCACCATTTTAGAAAAAGGCGACCCTTATACAAAATACTTGGATTCCTATCAGTCGGATCACTTCACCAATCTGCCAGAAAAAGCAGATTTAAATGATATCGCAAAAACTTTAAATATCCCGAAAGAACGAGCCGACAAATTCGAATACGGCAAACAGTATTCCCTCCGCTCAGAACCGCAAAAAGGATACCCCTTTAAAGGAAAGGTCTATATCCTTCAGAATACAAAGACAAAATACGCTGCAGATACCTTCGCTCAATTTGCGAATCAAACAAGTTTTGCAGTCACTGCTGGAACCACCACCGGGGGCAGCGGCGTTAATATCTCCAATGTCTTTTTCTCCCTGCCCGAAAGCGGATTCGTCTTCCAAATGCCTGTAGGAATGGGATTAAACCCGGATGGAAGTTCAAATTACGAACACGGCACATCCCCCGTCCTAAACTACCCCGACAGCAGTAATCTGTTGAACATTATTGTAAAGATTGTGCAGTCGTAAAGAGAGAGGCAGGACTGCTGCGCAGCCTAGGCGGTATGCCTTCGGCAACCAAAGCTTTAGGCGGCACACCCTTGGTGACCAGGGAAAGAGAAAAAGAAGGAAAAGATAGGAAGTAGGGGCTAGGGAGTAGGGAAAGTGAAAAGATGGTCTGATCACGACATGGGTAAGTACTTTGTGTCAAGACATAGGTAAGTGTTTTTACGTTTTAAGGGGGACCCCCTATAGTGAAATGGATTGATATTGTAGAGTCAAGCCATTTCACTAGTTTCTTCTATGTCTTTAAAATTAATCTGATTGTACCTTATCCAAAGGTTCAAAGGAAACTAATTTTGGATAAAATGTACCTATTAATTGTTCTGTAAAATAAACATGATAACGACCATCCCCCAACTCCTTCAGCCCAATAGGATACCCTCTTAATGCAGAGCTTAGAGCAATAGAAGTCGATTTCCATTTAAAAGCACCTTCTTTATTGACCTTTCTTCTTTGGTAGCCAAAAGGGTATTCAAGGTCTTCTACATCTCCAGTGTAGAGTCTTGGCGATTTTATATAAATCGAGTCCGGTGTTTTTAACCCAATTGCTTCGTTTGGACCAATAGAATTGTATTCTTCCCGCCACTGATCCAATGCCTTTTGATTTCCGATGATTCCGCCGGGAGTGCGCCCTTCCATTTCTTGAGCAATATCCGCATGAAACCTCTCTAAAGAGCCATTTTGACCGGGACATCCTAGATCAGTTCTATCGGGGATAATCCCTAGGCTCATCCACCATGCTGACAGTTGAGTAAGCCCTAAAAGGCTTGAGGTAGAGCAAAAGAGCGTTCCATTATCGGAGCGGATAACCTTAGGCAGCCCGTATAGTATAAACAAT
>NZ_JBQKLI010000013.1:0-65744 GCF_052116305.1 Gallicola sp. Sow4_E12
AATTTTTCTTATACTCATCCCTAAGTTTTTAAATTGATAGATACAAGATCTTTCTTCTATGGTAAGATGTGAATAACTCATAGTATTTTACTCCTTTAAAATGTTTGTTTGGTCACTCACATTTTATCATAGAGTATTTTCTATGAGTTTTTATTTTCAGTGTTGCACTTAGTATGATAATTCATCTGTAAAGAAACGATCCTTGAATTTTATATGCTCAATCATCAGCTTTTCCTGTTCTTCTTTAATGTCAAGATTATAATCTTCTTCATTTTTCAAGACCGGATAGGTGTAGTCTATATGAAAGACGCTGTCTGCTGAAGGTAAAATATTTACATTATAAAACTTAAATTTCCCGATCACTTCTGTAATATTGTCGAACGCCGCTTCCTGCCTTTCTATAACAAAATCCTTTTCGCCGCTGTTTTTAAAAAGCTTCTTCCGCCTCCTGAGGGCTTGAATAAGCTGAATAATTGCCCTCAATTTGATCGCTTATGCTGTCTCCTATAGAAAACCGGGAGACTTTCCCTGACAAAAAAGCTGCAGCTCCTATGATTAAGCCTATAAGGAGCAGCACTCCCCCTATCTTCACCCTTTTATTCATTGTGTTCTCCTTTCCATACGCATAGAAACTTCTCTGCCGATTGCTACAACAATAAATCTAAGAAATTCAATCAATAGAATAGAAGCCCCTGCAACGGCTAAAGCTCCTCCTGCAAAAAATATTTTCGTCATAAGGTTTGCCTCTATAGTATTATAGCCAAGTAAAACCTTTGTAAAATATTTTAATTTCCTATGTACATTTATCCTTCCTGTAAAAACAAACAGGATCTATCGAGCATTTGAATTATTATTGGGTATTATTTGTAATATACTTGAATAATCAGAATATACTTTTAGAATATGTTCGAGAATACTCCTTATTCTATATATTAGGCGGTGAATTATGAAAAAAACGATAATGCTCTTTGTCCTTTTGTTTTCTATTTTTATGTGCTCCTCTTCTTATGCTGAAACATTCTATGAATGGAATGTAGAAGTAGAGCTTTTTAGAAACGGCGACGGTGTGGTTAAAAACACATGGGTCACCGAGGAAGACAAAGGTACGGAAAAATACCTTCCTATCGGAAGCTTAGGCGACAGCGAAATTTTAGATTACAGAGTTCGGGAAAATGGAAAGCCTTTTATCTACAAGTCAGACTGGGACAGCGATGACAGCCGAGAAGAGAAAACCGGACGATACGGAATGATTCAAAAAGGCGATGGAGTGGAACTTGTCTTTGGTATCGGAGAATACGGTCCTCATTGATACGAATTCCAGTACAGGGTTACGGATATGGTAAAGGCTTTGGAAGACGGCCAGTCTTTATACTGGCAGTTTGTCAACAGCGGCTTAGACAATCCCCCTGAAAAAATGGAAATCCGTATCAAAGGCTATACACCTTTTACCTCTGATACTGTGAAGATGTGGAGCTTCGGCTACACTGGAGATATTCAGCTGGAACCGGATGGAACTGTGGCTGCTAACAGCAGTCAAGCTTTAACAAAAAACAGCTACGGCACGATTCTACTCCAGTTTCCCGAAGGGTATTTTAATACAAGCTCTACAGTCTCCCGTACTCAAGAAGAACAAAGAGAAGAAGCTTTTAAAGGCAGCGATTATGGGACAGAAAAAGAGGAAACAGCCTCCGACTATATTCTCTATCTGATCACCGGTCTTATAACAGCTGCCTTTATCTTTATCTTTGTGACAGTTGTCCGCAGGATCTTCTCTGGAATACTCGGGGTAAGAGAGTCTCTTGATTCAAAAATAAACCGTAGAGAATATGAACGAAGAGAACGAGAGCTTAAAGGACAATATTATAGAAACATTCCTTATGAAGGAAATCTGGAAGAACTGCTTTCTATAATGGACTTTTCTGAAACTATCCAGGCCGAGAATATTTTCACCGTCTATCTTCTTAAGTGGATAAAAGAAGAGGCCATAGAGCTTGTTCCCTATGAACGAGGATTGCTTTTTAAAAGAGAAGCAACAGGATTAAGATTTATGGGACAACCGGATCTTCTGACTCATGGAGAAAGATCCTTTTATGAACTTTTGAAAAAAGCCGGCAAAGGTACGGACTTATTAGAACAGCATGTTCTTGAAAAATATCTAAAAAATAATAATAGACAGTATTACAACATTCTAAAGAGTCTTCGAAAATCTTCCACAAAAAAAGCAGTCCAAAAGGGTCTGCTTATAGAAACGGAAAAAGGTCTGTTTCGTAAATACAAAGTCAAAAACCTCACGGAAAGCGGTTTTCAGGTTTTTGATAAAAATATTCAGTTTAGAAATTACCTGAAAGACTATTCCCTTTTAAATGAACGGGAAGGCTATGATGTGCATTTATGGGAAGATTTTATGCTCTATGCTGCACTGTACGGCATTACAGAAGAAGTGTACGAACAGTTTGAGATGATCGAACCACGATTCCATGAAGAGTCTATGTTTACGCCTTCTCTTGTAGGCCGGGCTTCAAATTATTCTTCCCATATGTCGACCTATGCAAAACCTTCTTCCTCTTATTCCAGCTCATCCAGAAGTTCCGGAGGAGGAGGTTCCTCAAGCTCTGGCGGCGGTGGAGGCTCCTCAGGAGGCGGCTCCGGCGGCGGTTCGAGATAGGATTTTAAGAAAAGTGTGGAGTGTGGAAGAGGGAAGTTTTCATTGAAAATAATAGGAACATTTATTTTCTGCATTGGATAAAAACCAGATTCCCTTTTTCTATATGCAGATTAGCTTTCCAACTCTTTATTCAAACCCAAAAGTTCTCCACTGTTTTTTACAAACAAAATAATATATAGCAATCTTTGAATGACTAAATAAACTAGAGTATCGGCTTTCCTGCTTCAGGTAAGTTCGATACTTTTTTATTTAAAAGAATTACGCCCCTTGCTTCTCTATAACTCCATTCTCTACTCTGTGCAACTTTTATCTTCTTTTTAACAGTCTACCTTATCAACTATCGCTTCTTTATCAACCTTCATAATAAAATCATCCCGTCCTTTTATCACGTAGAAAAATGAACGCCCCTCTCATTTTTCCTCCACACTTTTTTTAATTCTTTTCACCGCTCCGCAATATCTGCGAAGCGGTAGTTCACGATTTTTTTCAAATCTTTAGGGTTCATTTCGATCTGGTCGCCGATTCTTCCTGCGCTGAAAAAGATATGTTCTTGATCTTCTGCGCTGTTATCCAGGAAAGTTTTGAAGCTTTTTTTCATGCCGATAGGCGAACAGCCTCCGTGGATATAGCCTGTTAAAGGAAGAAGCTCTTTTGCTTTGATCATCTCGATTTTCTTTTCTCCACAAGCTTTGGCTCCTTTTTTCAAATCCAGTTCTCCCAGAACCGGTACGAGAAAAACATAATATGTTCCCGTCTTTCCTACAGTAACCAATGTTTTAAAAACGGAGGCAGGATCTTGATGGAGTGCATTCGCTACTTCTTCCCCGCTGACAGCCCCTGTGTCCGTATAATTATGGGCTGTGTAAGGAATTTTCTTCTGATCCAGCATTCTCATTACATTTGTTTTTTCTTCCATATAAACTTCCTTTCTCCTTAGAACTTTAAGAACAATTTTCCTTGTGCCGATAATTTCTTCTAAGATTCTTTTCTTTATCCAAATAGTATATCATTCTTTTACAATACACCCTTTTCTAAAGTTTTTTTCTCTATTTCCCTTTCCATGAGCTTTCGCCCGATCTCCTCTGCAGAATCGCCCTTTTGGGAAGGAATATTTGTTAGCACTACCACCGCTGTATTTTCTTCGGTGTTAAGCTCAACATAGGAATTATACTGGGCAGAAGGAGTATTGTGAAAGATATAGTTTCCATCTTTGTTTATCATCCAGCCGATTCCCATGGCTTGAATATTTCCTTGGTTCTCTATAGAAACAATTTCTTCTTTGTTTTTGTAATCATAATAGGGATTGCCTCTCAGCTGCCCCCATATAAATTTCGACATATCTTCTATGGTAGAGGTTAAACCTAATGCAGACAGGTACCCGTCGTAATAAGCCCATTTTGTCGAATATCCCAGTTCCGTCTGATGAACGAAAATCTCTGTATCTTTAAGAATGAGATAATTTTGGACATAGTCGTTCAGAATGGGAAGAATGAAATCTTCCTCAGAATTCCGACTTCCGACAATGACCTCTCCTAATAGGGCATAACCGAAGTTTGAATAACTGAAAGGATGGTTTCCCTTTTCCGGCATATTCTCTTTCAGTTCTTCCAAAATTTCATCTCGTGTGATATTTAAATAGATCTCATCTTTAAAAAGAGAATTAACCGACCGCTTAAGACTCCCATAGGTATCTTTAAACCCCGCAATATGAACAGCCGTTTCTTTTATAGTCGGAGCATCTTCTCCCTCTATAGTTTTGATATACCGGCTGATGGGCTGATTTCTGTCTAAGCGTCCTTTATACTCTTCCTTCGCTAAAAGAGAAGCTGTAAAAAGTTTTGTAAGATCCCCTATCTCATAGACCGTCTCGTCTCCAGAAAGAATCTTTCCTCCTTCTCCATAGGTTGTAATATTCTGTTCTTGTCTATCCATAATACTCACTGCAACTCTGGCCTCCGGATTATCTGTTGTAATTTCTGCTATTTTTTCTTCTACAGTAGTGTTGTCCGCCGTTTCCTTTTTCCCTTTGCAGGAAACGAGAAAGAATATTCCCAGAAAAAATACTGCAGTCCGCATAAACATTTTCTTTTTCTTCACTGCATCCTTCACCTCTTTTCTTTTTCTTACTGATACCCATCTCTTTCTATTTCCTAAAACTCCATAAAAAAGAAGCCTCTTTCGAGACTTCTTTTAGATATCTTTTGTATTTAATACTCTCATGGCATTTAGTATTGCAAGAACTGCCACTCCTACATCGGCGAATACGGCTTCCCACATCGTAGCCATTCCTCCTGCGCCCAGTATTAATACGACAACTTTTATAATCATAGCGAGGAAGATATTCTGCATAACAATTTTTTTCGTTTTCTTTGCAATTTTTAGAGCAGATACAATTTTCGAAGGTTCGTCTGTCATAATAACAATATCGGAAGCTTCGATAGCTGCATCAGAACCCATAGCACCCATGGCGATTCCGATATCTGCTCTAGCAATAACCGGAGCATCGTTAACCCCGTCTCCTACGAAAGCGAGTTTCTCTTTTGTACCGAGTCCCTTAAAGACTTCTTCGAGTTTTTCTACCTTCTGGTCCGGCAGAAGTTCGGAATATACTGTGTCCAGTCCCAGCTCTTCGCCTATCTTTTCCCCTACAAGCCTGCTGTCTCCTGTAAGCATCACAAGGTTCTTGATCCCTTCTTTTCTTAAATCTCGAATAGCCTCGGCAGAGTCTTCTTTCATTTCATCGGAAATGAGAATATGGCCTTCAAATTTCTGATCCACAGAAATATACAGAACCGTTCCAATTCCTTCCGGTTTCTCAAAAGAAATGCCATTTCTTCTTAAAATCTTTTCATTTCCTACAGCGATTTTCTTTCCTTTTACGCGAAACTGGATCCCGTGACCTGGTATTTCTTCGTAGTTTTCGATCTTTCCTTTTTCTACCGGTCCGTTCGCTTCTAGTATAGAAAGCGCAATAGGATGGGTAGAATAGCTTTCTCCTAATGCTGCAAATTCCAACAGCTCTTTTTCACTGTACTTTCCTTCTGTTTCTATTTTAGTAACTTTGAAATTTCCTTTTGTAAGCGTTCCTGTTTTGTCAAAAACAATAGTAGTGACTTGATTTAGGGCTTCTAGATAGTTTCCCCCTTTAATCAAGATTCCATTTTTCGACGCTCCCCCAATTCCTCCGAAAAATCCTAAAGGAATAGAAATAACAAGAGCACATGGACAAGATACAACAAGGAAGATCAGCGCTCTATAGACCCAAGTAGAGAAGCTTTCTCCTAGAATAATCGGCGGTAATATTGCCAGTGCTAATGCGATGAACACCACAGCCGGCGTATACACAGCAGCAAACTTTGTAATAAACTTTTCTGTAGGCGCTTTTTTGCTTCCTGCATTTTCCACCAAGTCCAGTATTTTTGCAATAGTGGAATCTGCATATATTTTTTCTACCTTTACCTTTAAAAGTCCGTTTTTGTTGATCATGCCTGAAAGAATTTTAGAGCCGGATTCTACATCACGGGGCAGAGACTCTCCAGTGATCGCCGAGGTATCCAAGGAAGAAACTCCCTCGATGACTTCGCCGTCAAGTGGAACTCGTTCTCCCGGTTTTATCAGTATAATATCTCCAACTTTTATTTCTTCCGGCGCTGTTTGGAGAATCTCTTCTCCCTGTACGAGATTTGCATACTCTGGACGGATTTCCATTAAAGAAGAGATGGATTTTCTGGAACGATGAACAGCCACATCTTGGAACAATTCTCCGACTTGATAGAAGAGCATAACTGCAACTCCTTCCGGATACTCTCCTACGGCGAATGCCCCTATGGTTGCCACCGCCATTAAAAAGTTCTCATCGAATACTTGTCCTCTGCGGATATTCTGCACTGCTCTCCACAGTACTTCGCCTCCTACTAAGGCATAAGCTGCTAGAAAGATTCCTAAACGAACGGTTCCTTCCGAAGGATACAACAGACCGAAGAAATAAAGAACCGCTCCTGCTATTAATGGAATATATTCTTTTTTATCCAGCCCTTCTTCTTCCGTTTCTTTTTCCCAAGCTTCGATCTCTACCTGGGGTTCGATTTCTTTTACAATTTGTTCTATCCTCGGATAGAGTTTCTTTATACTGCCGCTTCTTTCTGTTTCGATTTTCAGCTTCTGGCTCATAAAATCAACAGAAGCACTGGCTACTCCCTCCATTTTCCCGATGGAAACTTCCATCTTGCTGGCGCAGTTCGCTCAGCCAAGCTCTTTTAAACGATAAGTATAGATATTTTTAGAGGAATCCTTCTTATCTGCGGATTCCAAATTTGTATTTTTAAAAAGTTCTTTTTCCATTTCCTACTCCTTCTCCCGAATATGTTCAAGACCCATGTTCAATATTCTCTCGATATGATCGTCGTCTAAGGAATAATAGACGATTTTTCCATCTCTTCTATTCTTAACAAGGCGGGCTTGTTTTAAGACTCTCAGCTGATGGGAAATCGCCGACTGCGTCATATTTAATAGAAAAGCGATATCGCAGACACACATTTCTGATTTGGATAAAGCCTCTAAGATACGTATTCTCGTAGAATCGCCAAAGACTTTAAAGACTTCTGCCAGATCATATAAATGATCTTCCTCAGCCATGGAGTTTTGAACTTTATTTACAACATCTTCATGGATGACATCGCAGTCGCAGCGATCTATCTCTTTTTCTTGTTTCATTTTAAGCCCCTCTTTCATTTGAATGATTGAACGATTGAACAGTTATTCATATGTATAGGATAAAACTTTTCCTTCCTTCTGTCAATCTTTTTTCACAAAAAAACCGCCTTGTAAGAGACGGTTTTTTATAAAATTCCTCGAAATTCTTTTCTAAGCCTTATAAAAAGAATAGCAGCTCTTATAGTCAGATCAAAGGCTATAGCAAGCCATACTCCTAAAATATCCATTCCAAGCACCATCCCCATTACATAGATTCCAACTACTCGAAGTCCCCAGACTCCGATAATCGTACTATATAAAGGTGTTTTCGTATCGCCGATTCCCTGCAGAGCTCCTGTAAAGACAATCCCAAGCGCCAAAGGAATCTGGGCAAAGGCATCTACCCGCAAAGCCGTTGTTATTTTTGCCACCGCTTCCAGATCTTCTGTAAAAACAAAGGCCGCTTTTGTTCCAAATAGATATAATATCATTCCGCTTATTACAGCGATTATAATCGAAATCCCGGTAATACTCTTCAGATATTCCAATCCTTCTTCTTTATCTTTTCTTCCAAAACAGTTTCCCATGAGAATCGCCGCTGCCGTTGATAAGCCATAAGCGGGCATATAGAAGAAGCTTTCAATATTTCCTGCTATTACATGGGCGGCATATGTCTTTATCCCGATCATGGCGATCAGACTATAGTAAAGGACCTGACCCAACCGCATAACAAGCCGCTCCAAGGCTGCTGGAATAGACAAAAAAATCAGTTCTTTATAATTTGTGTTTGTATAAATTTCTCTTAGGGATAGAGAAAGACCTTTCTTTTTCAGCACTTGAAACATAAAAAAACAACCCAGCGCCCTGGAAATTACTGTCCCGATAGCCGTACCCAATACTCCTAAAGGCGGAATAATCCCCCAGCCGAAGATCAGTATATAGTCGATTCCTACATTAAAAATATTGACTAATGTATTGACAATCATAGGAGTCTTTGTATCTCTAGAAGCTCTAATCACTGCGGCGAGAGAGGTTAAAAGGGAAATAAAAACAGAAGCGCTTCCCACTACATATAAAAAAAGCTTTCCTTCCCGAAGGACTTCTCCTTCTGCGCCCATGATCTCAAGGACCTTTCCTCCTAAAAGAAGGGATGCTATTCCAAAAACGGCTCCAGACAGGATCGCCAGCACTGTAGACTGTATAAAGAATTCCTTTGTTTTTTCTTTTTTACCCGCCCCGATGCTTCTTGCAATCAAAGAGGAAGTCCCGGTTCCTAAAGCAGTAAACACTGCCAGATATACCATCATAAGATTGTTCGCCATACCCACAGCTGTGACGGCAATAAGACCTATTTTTGAGATCATCCAAGTGTCTACAAACCCTACCAGAGCGTGAAGTATATTCTCCACCGCAGCAGGGAGCGCCAGCTGAAAGATCTCTTCTTTTTTTCCTTTCATAGTCTGCCTCTTTCTATTTTAAAAACTGATTTAAGGCCTCGTTAAATTCTTTCAGCACCTCTTCGTCATCTTCCTTTACTGCATCCACAACACAGTGATTCATATGGTCTAAAAGAATAATCTTTCCTACGTTGTTAATGGCAGAGCGTACTGCGGAAAGCTGAATTAAGATCTTGCTGCAGTCTTCTCCTTCTTCGATCATTCTCTTTATAGATTCTAAATGGCCGATCGCCCTCGACATCCTGTTGATGACTTTCTTTGTATCCTGATGTGTATGATTTTTTTCCATAATTTCCTCCTTATCCCCCTAGGGGGGTTATTTTTATTAGGATACATCATTTTAAGAATACTCGCAAATATTCTCTTTCTTTTACACAGATTTTACTAAAAACGTATTGACAACCATCTATGAGAGTTTTATACTACAGATAGATACTCATCAATGAAAGAGGTGAAGACATGGAATTGAAAGAAACGGCCTTAGACTATAAAGAAATTTCTGAACAATTAAAGGTTCTGACGGATCCGAACCGTCTTATGATTATAGAAATGCTTTCTTGCGGAGAATTATGCGCCTGCGAAATTTTAGAAAAACTTCATATCACCCAGCCCACATTATCCCATCATATGAAAAGTCTTTCGGAATCGAATATTGTAAAAAGCCGAAAAGAAGGAAAAAACACTTATTATCAATTAAATCAAGAAGAAATCGAATCTTTAAACGGCTTTCTTCAGACTATTTTTAAAGATACGGAAAACTGTATCTGCAGAGGGTGAAAAAAAAGACTAAAAGAAAGTGTGGAGTGTGATAGAGGGGAGAGGGGAGTTGTGGAGGAAAAATGAGAGGAGCGTTCATTTTTCTACATCGTAAAAAATAGGATGGTTTTTTCTAGAACGAAACTTGATTTTAATGTATAGAGTATCCCTTGCTTTAGGGTATTCTTGTTTTATAAAATAATCTTAATAAAAATATTTTGTTATTAATACTAATTCTTCGAAAGGAGAATATATTTTTTGATTTTCATATAGATAAGTATCTATATAATAACTAGGAGGAATGATTATGGGTTCTAAAAAATTGCAAACTGGAGGTATCAGCTTTTTTGAAAAATACCTTACTTTATGGGTGGCTCTTTGCATGGCTGCCGGTATTTTAATCAGTGTCTATCTCCCTGTAATACCGGACTTTTTAAATCAATTTACTTATGCGGAGATCTCCATTCCTATCGCTATTTTGATCTGGGTTATGATCTATCCGATGATGATGAAGGTGGATTTTAAAAGCATTACCGGCGTCGGCAAAAATCCTAAAGGTTTATTTATAACATGGATCACAAACTGGCTGATCAAGCCTTTCACAATGTATGCAATAGCATCTTTCTTTTTCTTCCTGGTCTTTAAAAGTTTTATCCCGGAAGAATTAGCAAGAGATTATCTTGCAGGAGCAGTTCTCTTGGGTGCTGCCCCTTGTACGGCGATGGTCTTTGTCTGGAGTTATTTAACAAAGGGAAACCCTGCTTACACCGTTGTGCAGGTAGCGACAAATAATCTTATCTTGATTTTTCTTTTTATCCCTATCGTAAAGCTTCTTCTAGGAGTCAGCGAAGTAGTTGTTCCTTGGGATACATTGATTTTGTCTGTAGTACTTTTTGTAGTAATCCCCCTTATCGCTGGGGTAATTACCAGAATTTATATGATTCATAGAAAAGGAGAGGATTATTTTAATAATCACTTTGTGAAAAAATTCAGCAATACTACAACCATAGGACTGCTTTTGACACTGGTTATTATTTTCTCTTTCCAAGGAAGAACGATTATAGAACATCCTCTTCACATTCTTCTAATCGCTATTCCTTTAACGATACAAACCTTTCTGATCTTCTTTATCGCTTATCTTACTGCGAGAGCCGTAAAACTGCCTTTCGCAATCGCAGCCCCTGCGGGGATGATCGGAGCATCGAATTTCTTTGAACTGGCTGTAGCCGTTGCCATCGCCCTTTTCGGTGCAGCATCTCCTGCGGCACTGGCTACAACTGTAGGGGTTCTGGTGGAGGTCCCTGTAATGCTTACCTTGGTGAAGATCGCAAACTCTACAACACACTGGTTTAGGAGGGTTTAAATGAAAGCAAAAGTCGGGTTTATATGTGTACACAATTCCTGCAGAAGCCAAATGGCGGAAGCCCTTGGAAAACTCAAAGCATCGGATACCTTCGACAGCTATTCTGCCGGTACAGAAACTGTCCCTGAAATCAATCAAGATGCAGTGTCTATTATAAAAGAGCTCTACAATTACGATATGTCGGAACAGAAGTCCAAACTATTAACCGAACTTCCCCCTCTAGATATTGTGATTACAATGGGCTGCAATGTAAACTGTCCTTTCCTTCCCTGCAGTTATCGGGAAGACTGGGGTCTCGACGACCCTACCGGCAAAAGCCATGAGGAATTCGAAAAAACAGCGAGATTAATTGAAGAAAAAATAGCAGATCTGAAAAAGAGAATTGATAATGGAACAATTCCATTGGAAAAGGAGTCTTAGAATATGAAAAAAATGGAAATATACGAACCAGCTATGTGCTGCACAACAGGAATCTGCGGAGTCTCGGTAGATCCTGAACTCCTTCGAGTAGCAGCGGTCATCGACAACTTAAGAAAAGCCGGAGCAAAAATCAAACGTTATAATCTAAACAGCGCACCGATGAAATTTATAGATAATAAAAAGGTCAACGAATATATACAAACAAAAGGAGCAGAGGGTCTTCCTATCGTCTTAGTCGATGGAGAAATTGTTCTTGAGCAAAAATATCCATCTGATGAAGAATTCGAAGATCTTTTATCCCTTCCCAGAGGTCTTTCTAAAGCTTCTAAAGAAAAAGAAGAAGTTATAGAAAACCCCCGAACAAACTGCTGAGGTTAATCATGATATTATTTAGTCTAAATAATTTAAAATTGACAAAATACCTTTTCTTTACTGGAAAAGGAGGCGTCGGAAAAACATCTACAGCTTGTGCAGCTGCTGTAGAGCTTGCCGATAAAGGAAAAAAGGTACTTTTAATCAGTACTGATCCTGCATCAAATCTCCAAGACGTGTTCTCGAAAAAATTAGACAGCAAAGGAA
The DNA here is from genome assembly GCF_052116305.1 of Gallicola sp. Sow4_E12. Lineage (NCBI taxonomy): Bacteria > Bacillati > Bacillota > Tissierellia > Tissierellales > Peptoniphilaceae > Gallicola > Gallicola sp. Sow4_E12. Next base: position 11,933 of record NZ_JBQKLI010000013.1, read on the forward strand.
CTCCCATCGAAGAAGTACCGGGTCTTACTGTAGCGAATCTCAATCCTATAAAAGCGGCCGAAGAGTATCGGGATTCTGTACTTGCCCCTTACCGGGGAAAACTTCCGGACTCTGTCCTTTCTTCTATGGAAGAGCAGCTTTCTGGATCCTGTACTGTTGAAATCGCTGCATTTAACGAATTTTCGAACTTTATCACAAATAAAGATGTAAAGAGAGAATACGATCATATTATTTTTGATACTGCACCTACAGGCCATACCTTGCGAATGCTGCAGCTTCCTTCTGCATGGAGCAGCTTTATCGATGAAAGCACTCACGGCGCTTCCTGCCTTGGACAATTAGCAGGGCTGGAAGATCAAAAAGACATGTACCGCTTGGCTGTAGAAACTCTGTCGGATGGAAAACGCACCACATTGATCTTAGTGACGAGAGCCGAAGAATCTCCGCTTAAAGAAGCTTCTAGGGCCTCCGCTGAACTTTCAGAAATCGGTGTGAAAAATCAGCTTCTTATCATAAACGGACTGATTACAGAACATAACGACCCTGTGTCCGAAAGCTTCTATCAAAAGCAGCAGAAGGAGTTAGAAAAGAAACCAGCTTCTTTATCCTCATTAAAAACATACTATATCCCTCTTCGGGCCTATAATATTACCGGAATCGAAAACGTAAGATCCTTGTTGAAAGAGGATCATTATCAGACCCAAGAAGAAAGCCTTTTAACAGAAAACCCAAAAAAACTCCAGGATATTATCGATCGTTTGGATAAAGAAAATAAGAAAGTAATCTTCACTATGGGAAAAGGCGGGGTTGGCAAAACAACTATCGCTGCAGCTATCGCTTTAGGCTTAGCCGACAGAGGAAAACAGGTTCATCTTGCTACTACCGATCCTGCAGCCCATTTGCAGTACGTTATCCAGGACAGCGAAAATCTTACAACAAGCTTTATTGATGAAGAAAAAGAATTAGAAAAATACAAAGAAGAAGTTCTATCAAAAGCGAGAGAAAACCTATCTGAAGAAGATTTAGACTATATTAAAGAAGATCTTGCTTCTCCATGCACCCAGGAAATCGCCGTTTTTAGAGCCTTTTCCGAAGTAGTAGACCAGTCTCGAGATAAAATCGTTGTGATCGATACAGCACCTACAGGACACACCCTTTTATTATTAGATGCGACTCAAAGCTATCACAAAGAAATCGAACGCTCCCATGGCAATATTCCGGAAAGTGTAAAAAGACTTCTTCCTACTCTTCGAAATGAGAAAGAAACAGAAGTGATTATCGTAACTTTGGCAGAGGCAACTCCAGTTTATGAGGCGACCCGCTTAGAAGAAGATCTGAAAAGGGCAGGAATCTCCAGCAGATGGTGGATTATCAACTCTTCTCTTTATTTAACAGATACGAAAAACGAACTTCTAAAAGCTAAAGCAAATCATGAAATAGAATGGATCAACCGTGTAGATAAAGACACGAACCATCATTTCGCCCTGATCCCTTGGCATCAAGAAGAGATTAAAGGAGAAGCACTTAGAAGACTCTAAAAGAAAGTATGAAGAACCTAGAAGCAGTGTGAAGTGTGCTAGAGGGAGTTGTTAATGAAAATAATAGGAACACTTTTTTACTGCTTATTAGAAACAAAAAGTTCTCGAATATTTTTTACAAATATCCTAATTTCACTGTGGAAATAATAGGTGTGTGAATAATTTTGTGTATCGGCTTTCCTGTGCAAGGTAAAGCCGATACTTTTTTACTCTAAAGAAACCCGCCCGACTTTTACTATGTAGAAAAATGAACGTTCCTTTCATTTCTTCTCCACATCTCCACTCTCACACTCTTCTTTTAAGCTCTCTATACTTTCTTTCACCTAACCCTTTTTTTAATAAAAACAATGCCAGCAAAGCGATTATTAATGAGGTTACCGGAAAATTCAGCCACAGTCCTGTTAGTCCTAAGGGCCAGAACAGGAGAATTAAAGCTACAGGTACAATTAAGGCATTCGATAGGGAAAGAATCGTTGCGGGGAAAGATTTGTTAATGGCTATTAGAAAACTTTGAGCTGAAAACCCGAACCATCTTGTGATAAAGGTGAAACTAAAAATCACCAGTGCAGCTGCAGAAGCCGCTGTTGCTGCAGTACCCTCGGAATGAATAAAGAGTCCTGTGATGGTCTCTGGAAAGAAAAAGGAGGCTAAAAAAGAGAACAGGGACACCACACCGCTTCCTATAAAACAATACTTCCCAATCTCTTTTACCCGCTTTAAATTTCCCGCTCCCCAATTGTATCCGATCGCCGGCTGTAAAGAATCGCAGACGCCGTACAAAATCATCTGAATAAAATCTCCTACATACATCAACACTCCGTAAACCGCTACAGCTCCCGCTCCTCCTAAAAGAATCAGTACACGGTTCATAATAATCGATGTAAGCCTTCCTGCAACATTGTTTAAGAAAGTAGGCATGCCTGTAGTTATAACTCTTCGGATCAGGGAAATACTAAAAGCCGGTCTACGGAAACGAAGTGTTTCTTTTCCCCGCAGAAAGGGTGCTGCTGCTAGTACAACGCAAATAGAAAGGCTGAGGCAGTTTCCCAATGCAGACCCCACAAGGCCCAATCGAAAAACGACTAATCCTAAGAAAATAAAAAGGGCGGAAAGAATAGACATAAATATATTAAGATACATACTTCCCCGAATTCTGCCGCATATTTTCCAATAGTTATCCATGGCGAAGATCAAAGTCGTAACAGGAGAAAAAAGTGCATAGACACGCATGTAGCTTACTGCCAAGTCTTTAAGCTCTCCCTCTGCTCCTAGCATTCCGATGAAAACAGGAGCTCCTAGATAAAGAAGAGTCCCCATCATAACTCCGGCAGCAATAATCATAATACAAGCACAGGTGAAGAAATTATCCGCTTCTTTACTCTTCTTCTGCCCTAAGCTGATGGATATGGGGACTGAGGATCCTACTCCGATGAGATCCGCTAAAGAAAAATTGATAAACACAAAAGGAAAGGCGAGATTAAGGGCTGCAAATGCTGTTTCCCCTAGGATCTGTCCCACAAAAATCCCTTCCAAAAGACCATATAAAGACCCTGCCAGCATACCAAGAGTGCCAGGAACCGCCGCCATAAAAAATAATTTTATTGGCTTTGTCTGCTCAAATAATTGATTTGAATCCATCCTTTCTAGAACCTCCTCTCTTTTTCTTCTCTAAAGATGTCCATTTATACTAATAAAACTTTGTACTGCTGTCAACTTTTTCAAAGCCTGGTCATTGACAAGAAAGTCTATAAAAACTATACTATTGCATATAAGTCCTATATGATCACTATGAATAGAAAGGAGTATACTATGCTAAAAATAGGCCGAGTTATCGAAAAAAGAACAGCCTCCGTTATTGTATCCGTTCCGGAAGAAAACCAAACCGCTAAAGGGGAAGGCTGTCCCCACTGCAGTCTCCATGGAGAAAATAAAGAATATGAAGTTTTCGACTATCCTGCCGTCGAAATAGGAGACACTGTTGAAATAGATCTTCAGGAAGGACAGATGGCAAGGGATGCATTCCTTGTTTACGGCACGCCGTTTTTATCCTTTCTAATCGGAATCTTTGTCGGTTTTTTACTCTTGCCGGAATATAAAGATATCGGATCCTTCGCCATTGGAATTTTATTTGCCTTTGCTACATTTTTCCTTCTAAGAGCTTTTCAAAAGAAAAAACCGAAACCAGCAAGAATCCAAATAACAAAAGTTTTATAGATCCAGCATTTCTTTTAAAAAAACGGATAGGTATCAAGACAACAGTTGGCTGATACCTATCCGTTTTTATTCTTCTATTCTTTTTCTGATATTTTTCTTTAAATCTTCAAAGGCTTCTTTGTATTTTGTGGATCTCGCTTTCTCAAACTGGGAGATCAAACGCTTCTCAAGGAAAGATGCTTTTCTCGCCCGTATTTCTTTTACCTTCTCATACCCTTCTTTTGTAAACCCTAATTCTTTAAGGGTTTTTACTTCTTTAAAATCCAGCTGGATCTGCTTACCCAGTCTGGAATCCAAGGCCTCCGTACTGCGTTCATAAACCTGCTCGCCCAGCTGATCGCTGATCTTTTTCATAATTCCCCTCAGCTCGTCGATTTCTTTTACTCGGCGGTTGATCTTAAGAAGACTCAATATCGTAAGTACAATGTCTGTTGCAAAGAAGACAGCTAAAACACCTAGAACGGCAGAAACTGCAGTATTTGAAAGAGACTCATAGAAAAAATGAATCGGCGGATGAAGAATCTTAATCAGAAAGACTCCGCAAATCCCCCATCCGAAGCTGAACAAGGGGCAGATATATCCCTTTAAATTTAAGGGATATTCGGAATAATCCCACCATCGCTGGTGAAAGAAAAAATTCAAAAGTACTCCAACAATAAGTTCTAACAAACTTCCTACTATCAAAGTCATAACAAAGACTGCTAAGGCGCTGGAGAAAAAGCGGCTTCCTTCTATAATAAGAAGAGCTGTTATTCCATAAATAGGACACCACGGCCCTAAAAGAAATCCTCTATTGATAAAACGTCCTTTTTTAAATCCCTGATAAACTATTTCCAGGCACCACCCCAAAAAGGCGTAAATATAAAAATAAGCAATATATTCCATAAATGTCCTCCTGAAATATTATTGTATACCATCTATGAAAAATACAAAACATCGTTTTTTACTTATGAGAGTCTCGCAGCTTTCTCAATTTTTCAAAAGGAATATAGTTTACAATCAATGCCACTCCGATTCCAATGGAAGTATCTAAGATACGGTTTCCCGCAAACCAAAAGGGGCTTACATCGTCTCCATGGGTTATAGTGACAGATAAAAATACGACACACATTAAATAAGTCGCATTTTTCTGTTTGATCCACACTGAAAAATGAATGATAGGAATGAGCATTAGGGAAATAATCAGCTCCCGGATTATTTCAGGATCTATAGACAAAAATGTGTTCTCAATAAAAAGATAAAACATCCCCCACAGCCCGCCGATAATCGTAGCGATCTCTCTGTTTTTTGCAAACTTCCAGCTGTTTTCCATATCCTTCTGAATACAAAGAACTGCAGCGATAGCCGCATAAAAAGGCACACCGCCGGTTCTAAAGGCATCGATGGCAAAACAAAGAAAAACTGCGATCACAGTTTTTGTTGTTCGCAAACCAATCTTAAAGGGGATACTCTCCACATCTTTCATGAAACTAAATTTCATTGTATAACCTTCTCTCCTTATAGTTCTATTACAATAAGATTCATGGTTATTCTACTCCTTCTCCATAAAGATATCAAAAAAGCTTTCTAGAAAATTCGCAAGCTGCAGACAGACTATCAATTTTAAGGATCCCCTTTATCCTTTTAACAACACCCGCTTCTCTAACTGCCTACATAATAAAATCATCCCATCTTTTTTACTATGCAGAAAAATGAACGCCCCTCTCATTTATCCTCCACCACTCCACTCTCTCACTCTTTCTTTTGAAGCTTTTGCCCAAACAAAAAAGACACCCCTTGGATGTCTTTTTTTTAACTCTATAAATATTCGCTGTATACTTCTTTTACTCCGATACAATCTAATGCCGGTATCGGCTCGCTGTAGTTTTCGATTTCTCTTAATCGTACTACTTCGCCATTTTTGTTTAAAAGCTGTACATATTCCATTACTTTCTTATCAATATCTTCATAAGAACCTTCGATTTCCAAAACAACTTCTTCAAAAACAGGTCTTTCGATTAAATGTTCTAATAATACTTTGACTGAATATATTTTATTCACAATTTCACCTCGCTAAGTTGTCATTGCGAGTTATTATATAAAAATAAAATGGAAATGTACAGGGGTAAATTAAACTTTTTCTTCTTTTAGAAATATTGTAATAATAAAACCGATTATAAACAGCGGTAGAATCCCGAAGATCGATAGTCTTGCATTGCCTGTAATATCTGTAACGAGACTCATGACAAGAGGTCCGATAATCGCCGCAAACTTTCCAAACACATTGTAAAAGCCGAAAAACTCGTTGCTGTTTTCTTTCGGTATAATTTTTGCATAATAGGATCTGGAAAGCGCCTGAATTCCGCCTTGGGCAGAACCGACTAAGGCTCCTAGTATAAAAATCTGCTCCACGGAGTTGATTTGAGAAGCGAAAAAGACGGCAATAATATACGTAATAATTCCAACTTGAATCATTCTTTTCGTACCGAATTTTTTCGCCAGAAGCCCATAGGCTATGGCGCAGGGAAAGGCGATAATCTGTATGACTAGAAGAATTCCTAAGAGCATAAACATATTCAGCCCGCCGCCTAGAATCTGCTCTGTATAGGGAACTACCATTTTTATAATCGTATCCACTCCATCGATATAGAGAAAATAGGCCAAAAGGAAGACAAATATCTGCTTATGGCTTCGGATTCTAGAAAGCGTCGATCCTAATCGTTTAAAACTGTTCACAACTGTATGTTTCTCCGGATTTACTCCGTAAATCTGCTTTACATTCTTAAGAAGAGGAAGAGTCAGAATCAGCCACCAGAGGGCTGTAATACCGAAGGCGATCTGAAAACCCAGAAACTCTTCCATTCCCGCAAGATAAATCACAGCCAGGGAAATACCAAAGGGAATAATACTTGCAATATAACCGAATGCAAACCCGAAGGAAGAAACTTTATCCATCCTTTCATCGGATGCGATATCCACTAAAAAGGAATCGTAAAATACATTTGCCCCTGCGAAACCGATCGCAGAAAGTACAAAGAAAAAGATCAGAAGCTGCCAGTTTCCATATGGAACAAAGGCCAAAGCCAGGGTGGAAAAAATTCCCCCGAGAGCAAACAAAGCAAACATCTTTTTCTTCTTGCCTTTATAATCCGCATAGGTTCCTAAAATCGGACTGATTATAGCGATTATAACCGATGCTAAGGAATTAAAATAACCTAAATCCATCCCTTCTCCGGCTCGAAACATAGTGAAATACAAGGGAAGAAAAGCCGTGGTAATCGCCATAGAATAGGCTGAATTCCCGCAGTCGTAAAGAATCCAGGACCATTCTTTTTTGTTCAAAGAATTTTTCATAATATTACCTCTCCATTCTTTCTAAGCTATACTTGGTTTTCCTTAAAGTTCAGCAGTTCGTAACGGCTGTCGATTATTTTTCTTTCTCTTTCATGCTGAAAGTTGTCAATCGTTCTATCATAAACATAATTAGAATAGTCTCGAATAATCTCCTTGTTTTCTTTTGTTGCTTGATGATAAGAGGACAGCAGTGCATCCATCACCGCCGATACGACAAATAGATCTTCTTTTCCATAAAATACGATCTGATTTAGGGAATCCTCCAAGTCTTTCTTTAGATTAAAGCTTTCATAGATTACCGCAAGCCTTGAATCTTCAGTCTTAGAACAATTGTAGCATCCTTCTACTGTACTGATTTTTCCAAGAAGTACTCCTGCAAAATCCAGACACTTCATAGCAGTATTCGGATCGTTAATTCCTGGCGATATCGCTCGAAGTGCGATGTCGATAATTTTTTGTATCGAATATTTATAATCTTTTGTTGTAATTCTTTTTTCTTTTACAGTAAAACTTTTAAGGAGTTCTTCCTTTAAACCCAGAAGATTATCCTCTGCCAAATGGCTCCAGTCATTGTAATAAAGAGAGGCAACTTTTTGATTTCTCGATACAAAATCTCCTATAGACGGATGGATAACCAGCATCCCTTCCTGATCCTTATGCTTTTCAAGCAGTTCCTCTAGTTCGATCAGTTCTAAGAAACCATCGCAGTCTATATAAAAATCCTCCTTGTAATGATAACTTTCCAAGCTGTAATCGGATATCCTTTCCATATCGCTGATTTCCTCAATGGAACGGTCGATCACTTCCGCACTTTCTCGAAATGTATTCACAATTAAATTTCCAGACTGTATCAGCGAAGAAACAGAAAAGATGAAAATAACAAAATTTATTACACTGTATATTGTGTAAATTATAGCTACAGTAGCAGATAATACCATAACATCCAAATCTGAAGTTTTCATGAAAAATAGAGTCATAATAGAATAAATAAATCCGCCGACAAATAACCCCAATACTTTCATCGTGATCTTTTTAGCTAAGAAATTTTCCACGACTCTTGGAGAATAATTAGAAGAATAGGTCGACAGTACGGAAAGTATCGTAGAAAAAGTAAAAGTTGTAATCGTTAGAAAGGAACCACTGAGGGCCGTTAATATTGATCTGGCTACATCAATTTTTGTCAGCAGCAGTTCTGGAATGAAACCTTTCCCAATCCCGAAATAGTCCACCCCTATAACTATAATGGTCAAAAGCAATGCGACTGCGATATACCTTAGAAGATAAATAGCACTTTTATGGCTGTCCATAAAAAGACGAATTTTTCCCATATCATCCCTCCTTATATTTTTTATTTTATCATATCTGGGAAGAAAGGTTTTTTCTCACCAAAAAATCTGCCTGAATTCTCAGGCAGATTTTCTGTTTCTTATCAGTTCATGAAAAAAATATTATTCTAAAACATAATTGGGAGGAGAAACTGATAAAAAACAAGGGTATAGATTCATCTCTGTACTTCTTGAGTATATATACTAATTATGTAATTATTATGAAATAATCTCACCTATACCTATTTTTAACCTGTATTTCATATAAAACACCTTTCCATTTCACCTCGGCTTTCGATATAATTACAATTAACGAAAACAACAATATAAGGAGGTCTTATGAGAAAATCTTGGGATCAGTATTTTATGGAATTGGCAAAAACGGTCGCCACAAGAGGAACCTGCGATCGAGCCTATGTAGGCTGTGTCATTGTAAATAAAGATAATCGAATTGTGTCAACGGGATATAACGGGTCCGTTGCGGGAAACCCCCACTGTGATGATGTAGGACATCATATGAGAGACGGTCATTGTATCGCCACGATTCATGCAGAGATGAATGCTCTCCTTTATTGTGCAAAGGAAGGGATACCTGTGAAAGACTGCCATTGTTATGTGACCCATTTTCCCTGTTTAAACTGCACAAAGGCTTTAATCCAAGCAGGCATCTCTAGAATCTATTATGGTTCTGCTTATCGGATCGATGATTATGCTGTGGAACTATTAAATCGAAACGGCATCGACTTTATCGAAATCCCGCCTGAAATGGATTAAATACAGGCTTTTGTTGACATATAGAAAATATTATTATACTATTTTAGGAAGTCACACGCTTTTTTACTATAGCGAAGCAAAGAAATTAGAAGGAGACTATTATGCAGCATACAATATCTGTTATCGTAGCAGACCGTGCCGGTGTTTTAACCAGAGTTTCCGGTTTATTCTCCCGCCGTGGTTATAATATCGAATCACTGGCTGTAGGAGAAACGGATTTACCGGGAATTTCTCGTATCACACTTGTGGTTAACGGTGACGAAAGAGTCATCGAACAAGTAGGCAAACAATTATACAAATTAATCGACGTCATTAAAGTTCTCGACTTAACGGAAGAGGAATATGTAGAGAGAGAGCTTATTTTGATTAAGGTCCGTGTCGATAAAACTACCCGCACGGAAATTATTCAAATTGCTAATATTTTCAGAGCACGCATTGTTGATATGGCTCCTGACAGTTTTATTATAGAATCTACAGGCTCCAGCAGCAAAATCAAGGCCTTGGAACAGGCTCTTGTCCCTTATCGCATTACAGAGATTGTAAGGACAGGCCGTATCGCCCTAGGACGCGGAAAAGGAGGTTATTTATTATGATCGTAAATGGTGCTCAAGCAGTCATGAAAATCCTCCAAGACGAGGGGGTTGAAAGAATCTTCGGTTATCCGGGAGGTGCTGTTCTTCCTTTATATGACGAACTTTTAAAAACGGATATCGAACATATATTAATGAGAGACGAACAATCCTGCGCCCATGCGGCAAGCGGAGTGTCCAGAAGTACGGATAAAGTGGGCGTATGCCTTTCTACCTCCGGACCAGGTGCGACAAATCTTGTAACAGGAATCGCCACCGCCTTTATGGACTCTGTTCCGATGATCGCCATCACCGGCCAGGTAGCCTCTTCCATGGTGGGGACGGACGCTTTCCAAGAAGTGGATATTACAGGAATTACTCTTCCTATTGTAAAGCACAGCTACTTGGTAAAGAATGTAGAAGACATTCCTCAAATCGTGAAGGATGCTTTCCATATCGCAAACACCGGAAGAAAAGGTCCTGTACTTATCGATATCCCGAAAGATATCCAAATGCAGACCTTCGAATATAAAGAACCGGAACCAACGAAATTACCAGGCTATCGTCCAAACTACAAACCAAATAAAAAACAAGTCACACGTGTACTTAAAAAATTAAAAGAAGCAAAAAAACCTATGATCCTTTTAGGCGGCGGTGTAAACCACGCCAGAGCCTATGAGAAAATCGCACAAATAGCTGAAACCTTAAAAATCCCAGTGATCACAACCCTTATGGGCATCAGCGGGATCAGCAGAGAATGTCCTTACTACTGCGGCATGATCGGTCTTCATGGATCTGTAGCGGCAAACTACGCTACCAGCAACTGCGACTTCCTGTTGAATTTAGGGGCAAGATTCGACGATCGTACGACTATTGTATCCGGAACTTTTGCAACGAATGCGGTGATCGCCCATGTGGATATCGACCCTGCGGAAATCGGGAAAAATATCGACACGAGAATCCCCATCGTTGCGGATATCAACGCCTTCCTTGATGAGTTCATTCCGAAACTTGAACCCCAAGACTGGAGCTGCTGGATGGCGGAAGTCCGAACTATGGTGGATAAATATCCGACTCTAAATAAAGGAAGCAGCACAGTAAGCCCTAAAAAGGTGTTGGAAAAACTAGCTGAAAAAACAGGGCCGAATACTTACGTTACTACAGAAGTCGGCCAGCATCAGATGTTTGCAGCACAGTACTTCCGCTTCAAAAAGGCGGGAACCTTTGTAACTTCTGGCGGATTAGGAACGATGGGATATGGTCTTCCGGCAGCGATCGGGATTGCGATCGAAAACAGAGATCATACGGTTATCAATGTCTGCGGAGATGGATCTCTTCAGATGAACTTCGCAGAAATCGCCACAGCTGTTGAACACGATCTTCCGATCAAACTATTATTATTCAACAACAGCTCTCTAAACCTTGTAAGACAGCTGCAGTATTTCTCCTCTGAGAAGAGATACTCCGGTATCGACTTTACGAAAAATCCTGATTTCTGCAAAATCGTAGAAGCTTATGAAGATACGGAAACTTTCCGTATCCACAACGACAGCCAGATCGATTCTGTACTAGACCGTGCCTTAAACAACGGCAAGTTCACCTTAATCGAAGTCGATGCCGATCCGGACGACATTGTTTACCCGGTTGCATCGCCAGTAGAAGGAATCCGTTCTTTAAGCTATCTTAACGAGACGATCCGCTACTAAAATTCTTTTATATATTAAGGCATGGGGCGAACCACTTTCGCTCCATGTTTTTAAATGACAAAGTTCCATATATCAACGTTTTCCTATATAAAAATTTTGATGTTTATGATATACTAAAGTGTATTATTATGGATTCCTATAAATTAAAATAAATAGAAGGGTGTTTTTTTATGAATAAAATTAAAAAGATCCTCGTAGCCAACCGAGGCGAGATTGCCATTCGAATATTCCGAGCCTGCCAAGAGCTGGGAATTCAATGCGTTGCAATCTATTCAGAAGAGGATAAGACTGCGCTTTTTAGAACAAAAGCCGACGAGTCTTATCAAATTGGAAAAGGATTATCTCCATTAGCCGCTTATTTGAATATGGAAGAAATTATCCAGCTTGCTAAAAATAAAAATGTAGATGCCATCCATCCAGGATACGGCTTCCTTTCAGAAAACTCAGAGTTCGCACGTCTTTGTAAAAAGAACGGCATTATCTTTATCGGACCGAACCCAGAAGTTATGGACAGCTTGGGGGACAAAATCAAATCCAAGATCGTTGCAAAAAGCGCCGATGTGCCAACGATCCCTGGAATTGAAAAACCAATCAAAACAGAAAAAGAAGCCTACGAGTTTGCAAGAGAATGCGGCTATCCTGTCATGATCAAAGCAGCTGCCGGCGGCGGCGGACGCGGTATGAGAATTGTTCACAAAGAAGAAAATCTTCTTAGCGAATTTATCAACGCTCAGTCTGAAGCCAGAAAAGCATTCGGCAACGACTCTATGTTTATTGAAAAGTACTTAAAGCATCCAAAGCATATCGAAGTTCAGATTCTTGGAGACGAGTATGGAAATGTCGTTCATCTTCATGAAAGAGACTGTTCGATTCAAAGACGCCATCAGAAAGTGATCGAGTATACTCCAGCTTTCTATATCAGCGAAGAGCTTCGAGAAAAAATCTGCAACGATGCAATTAAAATCGCCAAGAAAGTAAACTATTCCTGTGCAGGAACAGTAGAGTTCTTGGTCGATGCAGATGATAACCACTATTTCATCGAAGTAAACCCTCGTATTCAGGTAGAACATACTATAACAGAGATGGTAACAGGTATCGACCTTGTTCAGTCTCAAATCCTTGTAGCAGACGGACTTCCTCTTGCAAGCGATGAGATCGGAATTCATGGACAAGAAGATATCCAGCCCCGCGGCTACGCTATCCAGTGCCGTGTTACAACAGAAGATCCTGTAAACGACTTTGCTCCGGACAACGGAAGAATCGATGTCTATCGTTCAGGATCCGGATTTGGAATTCGATTAGACGGAGGAAACGGTTATGTAGGTTCTGTGATCACTCCGTTCTACGACAGTCTTCTTGTAAAGATCATTTCTTTCTCCCGTACATTCGAAGATACCATCAACAAAGCTGCCCGCTCTTTAAGAGAATCTAAAATCAGCGGTGTTAAAACAAATATTGGCTTCTTGCTGAATGTATTGAACACAGAAGAATTTAGAAAAGGACAATGCGATACAGGATTTATTTCCAACAATCCTTCCCTGTTCCAAGTAAAACCGCGAAACGACCGTGAGCTTAAAGTCTTAAACTATATAGGAAATATTGTCGTAAACGACAATACAAGAATTGCAAGAGACTTCAATCCGCCTACCGTTCCGGATATCCAGTCCAATGTAAAATACGCAGGTACAAAGCAGATCTTAGACACAAGAGGCCCGGAAGGATTAACAGACTGGGTTCATGAGCAAAAACAGCTTTTATTAACAGATACTACTATGCGTGATGCTCATCAGTCTTTAATGGCAACTCGTATGAGAACTTCCGATATGCTGAAAATCGCACCTGCTATCAGCCAGAATATGAACAAACTGTTCTCCCTTGAAATGTGGGGCGGCGCAACCTTTGACGTAGCTTACCGTTTCTTAAAAGAAGATCCATGGGAAAGACTGATTGAACTTCGTAAACGAATTCCAAACATCTTATTCCAAATGCTTCTACGAGGAAACAACACTGTAGGATACAAAAACTATCCCGACAATGTGGTACGAGCCTTCGTTAAAGGAGCGGCTGAATCTGGAATCGACGTATTCCGTGTCTTCGACTCCTTAAACTGGATCGAAGGAATGCGCTATGCAATGGACCAAGTCCTTGAATCTGGAAAAGTATTGGAAGGAACGATCTGCTATACAGGAGACATTCTAGACGAAAAAAGAGACAAATATTCTTTGGAATATTATGTTAAAATGGCGAAAGAAATCGAAAAAGCAGGAGCCCATATCCTTGGAATCAAAGATATGTCCGCTTTATTGAAACCTTATGCTGCAAAGAAACTTGTGAATGCTCTTAAAAACGAAATCTCTATCCCTATCCAGCTTCATACACATGATACGACTGGAAACGGAGTCGCAACGGTTCTTCAAGCTGCAGAAGCCGGTGTAGATATAGCAGATACTGCAATCAACTCTATGAGCGGATTGACAAGCCAGCCTGCATTAAACTCTGTCATCGCCGCTTTGGAAGGAACAGAGAGAGCTACAAGCATCAACGTAGACAAAGCAGAAGATATTTCAAAATATTGGGCAGATGTTCGTCCGATCTATCAAAATTTCGAGTCCGATTTAAAATCTGGAACGACAGAAATTTATAAATACGAAATCCCTGGCGGCCAATATTCAAACCTTAAGCCGCAAGTAGAAAGTTTCGGTCTGGGTTCTCATTTCAAAGAAGTAAAAGAAATGTACAAAGGCGTAAACGACATGCTGGGAGATATTGTAAAAGTAACACCATCTTCTAAAATGGTAGGAGATATGGCCATCTTTATGGTACAAAACGAACTTACTCCTGAAGATATTGTAGAAAAAGGACATGATTTAACTTATCCGGATTCTGTTGTATCCTATTTCAAAGGAATGATGGGACAGCCGGAAGGCGGATTCCCGGAAGATCTTCAGAAAATTGTACTAAAAGGAGAAGAGCCGATTACAGTGCGTGCAGGTGAATTGTTAGAACCTCAAGATTTCGCAGCAGACCGGGCTTATCTGAAAGAAACATACGATTTTGAACCGACTCAGCAAGACTTAATCGCTTATGCTCTTTATCCTAAAGTATTTGAAGAATATATTCAGTATAAAAAAGAAAAAGGCGACTTCAGCCATATGGACTCTGCCATCTTCTTCCATGGTTTAAACGAAGGAGATACAAGAGAAGTTCAGCTGGAAGAAGGTAAAATCCTGATTATCAAACTTGTAGAAATCGGAAAAATCGATGAAACAGGCAACAGAAGCCTTACATTCGAAGTAAACGGCAGCCGCCGGGAAATAAAAGTATTCGACGAAACAAGTACAGTTGTCGCAAAAGACGACTTTGTTCAAATAGCCGACCCGTCCAACAAATTGGAAATCGGCGCCAGCATTCCAGGAGCTGTAGTGAAGCTTCTTGTCGCTGAAGGGGACAAAGTAGAAGAAAACCAGCCTCTAATGATTGTAGAAGCGATGAAAATGGAAACAAATCTCGTATCCAAAGTTTCCGGCGTTATCGAAACGATCGTTGTAAAAGAAGGCGATATGGTAGAAAGCGGACAGCTTTTAATAAAATTAAAAGAAGACTAATAAAAAAGGCTATTCAGCAAATTGCTGAATTGCCTTTTTTTGTTTTTTAATAGAATTTATTATAAAGATGTAGTATATCAGGCACCGGAATGATAATCTGTTCTTATGCTTAAGCAGAAAAATGAACGTATCTCTCATTTTTCCTCTGCAACTCTACTCTATCACTCTTTCACTTTTCTTTACCTCTATTTCACAATAAATACGCTGCAGCGTGCATGCTGAGAAACATATTTGGAAGAAGAACCCAAGAAAACGCTTTTCACGCTGCCGTAGCCTCGGCTTCCCATAATTATACAGTCCGCCTCTTCGCGCAGGGCCTGTTCTACAATTCTTGCACTTACATCTCCCACATCTACCACAGTCGTTACTTTTTCAGGATAAGGAAAAGAATCTGCCAGCTTTTTAAGCCAATGGCGGTTGTCTTCTAATAACACTTCAGACTCCTCTTTCTCCGGCTCTTCCTCTCTCTTTATACGTACATCGTCGGGCATATAGTTCCCGCCGTCTTCCAAGTTCGTATACAACAGGACATTGCTTTTAAAACACCGTTGAAGTTCTTTCGCTTGTTCTACAGCTTTTCCGGCTATCTTTGAACCGTCCGTCGCTACCAATAACTTTTTCATAATAACCTCCTCAAATAAAAAGAATCGTTTCTATTACTAATAGGGATACCCCCTATCCCTAATACTCAAACGATTCTTACTCATGTTTTATATGTTTTTTTCTGTATCTTCTTCTTGCTTTGCTGAATAAGAAGCCTTTCGCTGTCTTTCAGTATCAATTTTATGATCCATCAACGTTTCTTCTTTCTGCTTTAATTTATGATTCATCTCCCAGTGGATTAAGACTGTCATAAATACCCGGATCAATATTAATGCAGCTACTTCCACCAGCTGTCGGATATCCCGATAAGCAATCGTCTTGAGAATTTCAGCCCCTAAAAGAATTTCCAAAGCATTTGCCAATCCCAAGTTCATGGTGGCATCTCTTTCCGTATGAGCAAAATCAAATTTGTATTTTACTATAATATTATACATTTCTTTTAAAACAGTAACAACAATTACCATAATTCCGCAAAACTCGATCCCCGCTGCCACTATCGGGATAAACCCCGTCATAAAATCGTGCATCCCATCCTCCTAAAAATTTCACCTTACTATCCTTCTAATGTATAACAAACAATGTCCCTTTACAGCTCTCGATTTGTAAAATACTTTTTCAATCTTTCCGCTCTTTTCCTAATGCCTGGGTGCCAAAGGCATCCCGCCTAGAGCCTAGGTTGCGCAGCAATCCCGCCTATTTCTTCAATCCCCTCAACAAAGCAATCTCTTTTTCATAGCCTTCGATTTCATTCGGTGTTTCAAGTATCATGGGGAGCTTCTCAAGAACAGGATGGTTCACTATATTTTCAAAGGTAGACAACCCAAGCGTTCCTTCTCCGATTTTTTCATGACGGTCTTTCGCAGCACCTCGTTCGTTTTTGCTGTCGTTTAGATGAAGGGCCATTAGTTTATCGAGTCCGATAATCTCGTCAAACTCCTTTAACACTCCGTCAAGATCGTTTACAATATCGTATCCTCCGTCATTCACATGGCAGGTATCCAAACAGACTCCCACAAGATGAGGGTAGTTTACTCTGGAGATAATTTCCTGAAGTTCCTCAAAATTCCGTCCTACTTCTGTGCCTTTTCCCGCCATAGACTCTAAAAGCACCATCGTTTTCTGCTCTTCCCATAAAACAGTATTGAGCATATTTACAATCTCATCGATTCCTTTTTCTGCCCCCTGCTTTACATGACTTCCCGGATGAAAATTATAGTAATGACCCGGAGTATATTCCATTCTCTCTAGATCTTCTTTCATGGCAAGCTTTGCAAATTCCTTTGTCTTCTCCGTATTGCTTGCGCCGTTGAGAGTATAAGGAGCATGAGCTACTAAAGGACCGAAATGGTGTTCCTTTAAAAAGGTGTTCATCCGCTCCATATCCTCTATATCAAGCTTTCTTGCTTTTCCGCCCCTCGGATTTCTTGTGAAGTAGGCAAAGGTGTTTGCCCCAATAGAATGAGCCTGCTTTGCAATGGCTTCATAGCCTTTGCTGATCGATAAATGTGAACCTATATATAACATAAATTTTCCTTTCTTCCTATGAAAAAACTGCCTGATTTCTCAAGCAGCTTATAAAATAATCAAACTAATAGCCATCACGATCATTCCTGCGATAAGGCCTCCGATGGCAATATGATGCTCTGCATATTTTTCTGCTGTCGGCAATAATTCATCGATAGAAATATAAACCATAATCCCTGCTACAAGGGCAAAGACAATTCCAAAGATTGTATCATTCAAGAAGGGTCTTAAAATCAAAAATCCTACCAGTGCTCCGATGGGCTCTGCCAAACCAGAAGCAAAGGACCAAAGAATCGCCTTTTTCTTGTCTCCAGTGGCATAATAGATCGGTGCGCTTACAACGATTCCTTCCGGAATATTATGAATCGCAATCGCTACAGCTATACTAAATCCCAAGGCAGGATCCACGATTGCCGCCATAAAGGTAGCCAACCCCTCTGGGAAGTTGTGGATGGCGATAGCCGTCGCTGAAAGTTTCCCCATCTTAAGAAGTTCGCCTTTTTTCTGATTTTCCTTCGCTTCTTCCGCATCCGCTTCCAGTTCGTCTTCATCTCTATACTCGTGGGGATTTGTCTCTTCTGGAATAACAAAGTCCATCACCGCTATCAAAGCAATCCCTCCAAAAAAGGCTAAGGTTGCAATAATATCCGCCCCCTGATCTCCTCGTCCATTAGTTAAAGATTCTATAGCTTTCGGCATAATCTCCATAAAAGAAACATATATCATAACCCCTGCCGAAAATCCCAAGGAACCCGAGAGAAATTTATCATTATTTCCGCCGCGAAATGCGATAATTCCGCCAATTCCGGTAGAAATCCCTGCAAATAGCGTTAATGCAAATGCCATTAAAACATTCGAATCCAAGTCAACACCTGCTTTCTTTACAAAATCAATACTTTATATACTATACCCCATTTATAATGATTGTAAAAGCTCTTCTCTCTCTATTTCTACTTTTCCTTGATTTACAGCCTTTCTTCCGATATACTAGATGAGGTTTTAACAATTTTTTACAAACAACAATCTATATATAAGCGAGGAAATATGATAACAGTAAGCGAATTAAGCCTTAGTTTTCAAGGAGAGAAATTATTTGACGATGTAAATCTTGTCTTTTCACCGGGAAACTGCTATGGCGTTATCGGTGCTAATGGTGCCGGAAAATCAACATTTTTAAGAGTTTTAGAAGGAAAAATAGAGCCGGATACAGGCCATGTGTCCATTGCCCCGAACCACCGCATGAGCGTTTTAGAGCAGGACCACTTTAAATATGATGAAGAAAATGTAATCGACACTGTCTTAATGGGAAACCCGAGACTTGTAGAGATTCAAAGACAAAAGGATGCCCTGTATGCAAAACCGGATTTCACTGAGGAAGACGGAATCCTTGCAGGACAGTTGGAAGAAGAATTTGCCCAAATGGACGGATGGTCGGCAGAAGCAGAAGCCGCTTCCCTTCTACAAGGAATCGGAATCGATACGTCTTTCCATACTCAAAAAATGAGCGAGCTTTCCGGTAAAGACAAAGTAAAGGTTCTTCTTGCAAAAACACTTTTTGGAAAACCTGAGATTCTCCTTCTAGACGAGCCTACCAACGACTTGGATATCAAGACTATCTTATGGCTTCAAGAGTTTTTAAAAGACTACGAAGGAACTGTAATTGTCGTATCCCACGACCGTTATTTCCTAAATGATATCTGTACCCATATGGTAGATATCGACTATAAAAAAATCCGAATCTTTGTAGGAAACTACGACTTCTGGTACGAATCCAGCCAGCTGGCAGCTAAAATGATTAAAGATGCCAACAAGAAGAAGGAAGATAAGATCAAAGAACTTCAGAGCTTTATTCAGCGTTTCTCCGCCAACAAATCAAAATCAAAACAAGCTACAAGCCGTAAGAAGCTATTAGAAAAAATAGAACTGGACGATATACAACCTTCTTCAAGACGCTATCCTTTTGTAGGATTTGAAATCGGAAGAGAACTTGGAAAAGAAGTGCTTCTCGTTGAAAATCTAAGCAAGACTATCGACGGAGTAGAGCTTCTTAAGGATATTACTTTTAGAATCAACCCTTATGAAAAAGTAGGCTTTATCGGAAACGAACTGTCCATTACTACGCTTTTCCAAATCCTTTCCGGAGAAATGGAACCGGACAGCGGTACGGTTAAATGGGGTAAAACAGTAACTCTATCCTATTTCCCGAAGGACAATGCAAAGTATTTTGAATCCTCTAAGCTTAACCTTGTAGAATGGCTTAGACAATATTCGAAAGACCCTATGGAAAGCTACTTAAGAGGATTCCTAGGTAAAATGCTGTTCTCTGGAGACGATGTCTATAAACCGACAAATGTCCTTTCCGGAGGAGAAAAAGTCCGTATGATGCTTTCAAGAATGATGCTTAACGATGCCAACACCATCATCCTGGATCAGCCTACAAGCCACTTGGATCTAGAGTCCATCGTCGCTGTAAACAACGGCCTTATTTCTTTCAAAGGAAATATCTTTTTCTCCAGCCACGATACAGAATTTATGGATACTATTGCAAACCGCATTATCCATATCGAAGACGACACCTTCGAAAACCATCTTATGAGCTATCATGAGTATATAGAGAAGTTCATTGAGAATAAAGAGTAACAAAAAGCTGTTAGAATCTACAGGTTCTAACAGCTTTTTCTTATTCTTCATTAATCCTTTAGGGGATTCTCCTCCTAGCCGCTAATCTCCACAGCGTCTTTCGGACAGATTGTACTGCAGCGGCCGCATTTCATACAGTCTTGGTTCTTCACTTCCGCCTTTTTTCTATTAATTATAAATTATTCCGGGGACAATCCTCAATACACATTCGGCACCCTGTACATTTCTCTCTATCTATAGATATTATATGCTCCATTCTTTTTTCCTTTCAATAAAGTATTCGCAGCTTCCCATATGCTTTCTTTTAAAAGACCCTCTGTTAAAATCGGATTACCCGTTTATTTATTTAAACCATTATATAATTATGAAAACCCAGGACAGCATTGTTATAGCAATCTTTTACCAATGGTTTTACAATTCTCTTAAGGGTTCTTTGCACCTTTTCATGTAATTATCTGCAGCAAAAAACCCGGGTACTCCGGGTTTATTGTTCATACTGCAGTTCATAAAGCACTTTAAAGATACCATCCTTTTCGATCAGCTCTTCCCGATTGCCTTCTTCGGCGATTTCACCATGGCTTAGGACGATGATATTATCTGCGTCGGCTATGGTGGAGATTCGGTGGGCAATGGCAATGGTGGTACGGCTTTTGCTCATTTTGTTTAGGGCTTCTTGGATCATAAGCTCTGTTTCTGTGTCGATATTCGCTGTGGCTTCATCGAGGATCAGGATTCCAGGATCTCGAACCAGGGTTCTAGCGAAGGACAGCAGCTGTCGTTCTCCTGCAGAGAATGTGGCTCCCCGTTCCATCACAGGGGTTTCCAGTCCTTCTGGAAGTCTTTCGATAAATCCTGTAAGGTTTACGTCTTTTATAGCTTGTTCTACCGTTTCTCTCGAGATCTCAGGATTTCCCAAGGTGATATTATCGTAAATGGTTCCTGTGAAAAGGAACACATCCTGCTGTACAAATCCGATGAACTTTCGGATCTCTTCCGGATCGTATTCCATAATATCGACATCGTCGAAAAGAATCTGTCCTTTCTGGATTTCGTAATATCTTCCGATAAGGTTTATGATGGAAGATTTCCCAGCTCCTGTGGCGCCGACGAAGGCTACCAGTTCGCAGGGTTCTATTACAAAGGATACGTCTTTCAATACCCATTCTTCTTTTACATAGGCAAACCATACATTTTTAAATTCGATTTTTCCTCGGAAGTTTTCAATTTTTCTTTTTCCAAAAAGTCCTGCCATTTCGTTGTCTTCATTTAAAAGACTGAAGATTCGATCTGAAGAAGTACTCGCAGACTGATAGACATTATAGGTTTCTGCCAAGTTTAGAATCGGCATAAAAAACTGCTGTATATAGTCGACAAAGGCATACAACACCCCAAAGCTTATGGTCTGTGCCAGATAACCTCTTCCTCCAAAGTAGATCAGAAGACTGATAGCAAGAGCTCTTATAAGCTCGATTCCCGGACGAAACATGGAGAATAAAAGTACTTCTCTTCTCGTTGCATTCCGATAATCTCTGTTTTCAATATCGAATTCTTTATAGATTCCTTTTTCCCGATTCAAAATCTGAATCATCCGCATTCCGGAAAGGTCTTCGGAAAGGTGGTTGTTTATTTTTGACAAGACACTTCTTTCCCATTGATAGACTTTTCGAACCTGTTTTCGGAAAAGCACGGAGATCAGCACAATAACAGGTGTGATCAACAAAACAAAAAAGGCCAATCGCATATCCATAGAAAACATAATCACAAGGATTCCTGCAACCATAATAAGATTTCGAATCAGTCCGCTTAACACAGAGACAAAGAGTTCGTTAAGATTCTCTGTATCGTTGGTCACTCTTGTGACAAGATTTCCTAAGGGCCTTGTATCGAAAAATTTCATAGACTGGTTTAAAAGCCTAGCGTATAGATCTTTTCTCAGCTTATAAATGATGGACTGCCCTGTACGGTTTAAAAGATAAACCTGCCCATAGCTTAGGGCAAATCCTGAAACCACCGTAAGAAGATAAATGAGAGCAAGAGTGATAACGCCTCTAAAATCTCCCTGCCTTAGATTCATCACCTGGTCTTCGTTTAGAAGAACACCGGATTCCGGATTATTCTGATCTGTTGTCCAGTAAAATCCTTTTTCTGTCTGAACAAGATAGTACTCGCCCTTTTCTCCTTCTTCCATTCTTGTAAACCGGCTGCCGTTGAGCTCGATCTCGCCGTCGGCACTTTCTCTATAAGACTGGTCCAATACGTCGATATGATCATCGATAGCTACCTGCAGGATTTTCGGGCGAAGCAGGTTGAATCCCGTTACTACAAGGATAAGGAGGATAACCACTAGAAACTGCTTCCAATGGGGTTTTAAATAATCTTTTAGATGATAATCATTGAAGTCTTGATCCATATTATCCCTCCTCCTTTAATCGGTCTTCTAACAGCTGCTTCTCGTAAATTCGTTTATACAAACCTTCTTCTTTCAGAAGCTCTTCATGTTTTCCTCGTTGTACGATCCTTCCTTCATCAAGAACTATAATATGATCTGCTTCTTTTACTGTTGAGATTCTCTGGCTGATGAGAATCAAGGTCTGTTCTTTTATTTTTTCTAATCCTTCAAGGATGTTTTCTTCTGTTTCTGTGTCCACTGCGGATAAACTGTCGTCGAGAATGATTACAGGAGCATCTTTCAGATAGGCTCTGGCAATAGAAATTCTCTGCTTCTGTCCTCCGGAAAGAGTTACTCCCCGTTCTCCAACCATCGTTTCATACTTGTCTGGAAACTTCATAATATCCTCATGAATATCTGCAAATTTCGCTGCTTCTACGACTCGTTCTTTTGAAACTTTTTCTTGAGAAGAAAAAGCGATATTGTCTTCAATACTCTTTGAGAAGAGGAAATTATCTTGAGGAGCATAGGCGATATTCTCCCTTAGGTTTGCCAGGGAAAGATCACGGATATCCACATTTTCTAAAGCAACCCTTCCCTTCGTCGCATCATATACCCGAAGAATAAGACTGACTAATGTTGTTTTTCCGCTGCCGGTTTTTCCCAAAATAGCCAACGACTGTCCTGCGGGGATCTCTAAGTTGATATCCTTTAGAATCTCCGGTCCATTCGGATAATGAAAGGACACATTCTCAAAGGAGATCTTTCCTGAAGGATTTTTTAAAACAACTGGATTTTCCTTTTCTACAAGACTGCTTTGTTCTTTGTGAATAGCCTGAAGTCTTTCCATAGAGGCCACCCCTCTTTGAAACATGCTGAAAACCATGCCGAGAGCTACCAGCGGCCATACGATCATAAAAAGATAGTTGACTACTGCAAGAAAATCCCCCAAAGTCAGCGCCCCGACAAAGATCTGCTGAGTTCCGTAGACCATAAAGATTACAAAACTAATTCCGGAAATTCCTGTAATTAAAGGATCGAAAAGCCCTGAGATTTTGATCTGCTTGAGATTCTTCTCCATATAGTCTTTATTGTTTTTTTCAAATTCTTTTTCTCGTTCTTTCTCGATGCCGTAGGTCTTGATAACCCGCACACCGGATAAATTTTCCTGAACAATATCCGTCATCGCAGAAAAAGAGTTCTGCACCGCTAAACTTCTAGCATGCATTTTCGTGCTGAAAAGACGAACCACAATAGAAATAACAGGCAGAGCAAGAAGACCTACCGCCGCCGTTTTTAGTCCTACTGTATACACCATCATAAAAACGGTCAGTATAGTCATAAAAAGAGAATCTACAATAAGCATAATCCCCGGCCCCATAGCCATACGCACCGTACTGATGTCGTTTGTCGCATGAGCCATAAGGTCTCCGACCTTGCTTTTATTATAAAAATCCGCATCCAATGTTAAGAAATGCTTAAAAAGATGATCCCTAAGATCATATTCCAAGTCTCGGCTTGTTCCATATAGAAGCATTCTCCATAAGAAACGTCCGCCGGAGATGAGTACCCCTAAAAGGATCATCCAGCCCGCAGACTGAAGAATTCTTTCTTGTGAAAGCTGGGAAAACTGAACCCAGTCCGTAAACTGCCGTATTACCTGAGGCACTAGAAGACTCAATCCGTCTACAATAATTAAAAACAATGCCCCGATAATATATTTCCATCTGTATTTTTTTATGAAGGGCGCCATCATACGAAATGCTTTAATCATACTGTTCCCTCCTTATTGTTTTTTTCATTCTTCCCCCTATCTGTTTCATTAAGAAGACATCCTGTATATTTATACCCAAGGATGTCCTTATTGTAATATTGTAATTTATTAACTCTTTCCTTTATCACTATATAAAGATAAAACATCTTCTATATCCGGAATATCCTTCATGCTTTGTCCCCAGTGTTTTTCAATAACATTTCCTTCCGAGTCCGCTGCGATCTGGAAAGGCATCCGGCCTAGTTTATACCATTTGCTCTCTTGCCCGTATTCTTTCATAATTTTTTTCGCATCGGGGAATCCTATAAAGGGCATTTTATTTTCTTTCCAATATTTCCGGAAATCTTCATTGTTTTCCGGACCGAACACAAGGATTCGGATATTTTTCTTTTCAAATTCTTCTTTATGGTCTCTTAACTGATCCATATGCCTGCGGCAAAAGGGTCAAATAAAACCTCTGTTAAAAACAAGATAGAGATTTTCTCCCTGAAAATCCTTTAGAGATCTTTTCTTGCCGTATAGATCTTCTGCCTGAAAATCTTTCAGCTTTTCTTTCATGGTTATCTCTCCTCTTTATTATAATAGACTAATTTTTCCCGAAGTCTTGGGGAAAATCTTAACACAAAAAACACAATAATGGAAACAGGAATAAAAACTGTCGGAAAAGCAATGATTAAAAAGAGCAGCACTCCTGCAGCTGCACCTACATAAGCTCCTGAAATCCGCAGCCACTGGAGATTTCCGCCGGCGATATCATTTATCTTTTTGATAATCTGCTCGTTGGTAAGTTTCGATAATAGTTCCTCCATTACTAAAAGAATGGACTCGTACTGGCTCTCAAAAAGCTTTGCCGATACTCGTTTTACTTCCTTTGAAAGTTCTCCCTTTTCTTCCATTTCATCCATG
This sequence comes from Gallicola sp. Sow4_E12, assembly GCF_052116305.1. Lineage (NCBI taxonomy): Bacteria > Bacillati > Bacillota > Tissierellia > Tissierellales > Peptoniphilaceae > Gallicola > Gallicola sp. Sow4_E12. The sequence goes on from NZ_JBQKLI010000013.1 coordinate 36,833, forward strand.
ACTCTTTCAAAGGAGTCTCCTAGGATCTTTCCAAAGGAGAAGTTTTCATTTCCAAGAATTTCTTTTTTCTCTTCCATAATCCAACCGGAAAGAAATTCGAAACCTTGGTCTATATATTCTCTTAAAGGGAGATTCTGAATCATCTGATTTTTCCAATGCTCCATCTCTTCTAGAATCTTCGGATTATTCCGGACGTCCTCGATGATCTGCTGAACTTCTCTTTGAAGAAGCTCTCCATGTCTTCCTTCTCCTGTTTTTAATTCCAGCTGAAGTTCTGTAAGACTTTCTAGAAAGGTTCTTTGAATGTCCCTTGCCAGTTCCGAATATTCGATGGTTTTTGTCTTTTCCATAGCGGAGAAGGTGGCTTTTTTCATCATGCGCTTTACAAGATTCCCTTCTTTTTTTCGTTCCAGCACCATCTTTCGAAGTTCATCCCGTATCCATTTATAGCTGTGTTCTGTACCTATTTTTTCCTTGGCAAATTCGATTCCGCTGTGGATCCATAAAACCTGCTGTTCTTTAAAGTTTCTGTTTTCTAAAAATGACAACTGTTTTTCTACAGAGATTTCCTCTGCTTTCGCGGCAATTTGTTTTTCTAACAGTCTGCTCCATTCCTCTTTATGGCGGGAAATAAACTCCCCTATGATCCGTTCTGTTTTCTCTTCGAGAACTTTTTCTTTAAACTGATTCTTCCCTAAATCCACAAGCTTTCCGCTGTCGATGTTCTCCATCTTTTCTAATATACTTTCTTTTGTAAAAAACTGTTCTTCGGATGCTCTTAGGACTCCCTGCAAAAGTTCCTTTCTTTTATTCTGAACAAGACCTGTATACTTTTCTAAAAAAGGAATCGGGATCTTATGGGTTAAGGCATAGATAGCGATGCCGTCCGCCACTGAAGCAATTAAAACCGCTTCTGCCAGAAACTGGAAAAAGGATAAGGGAAGGCTTCTTCCGTAGAATCGCTCTAAGAGGAGGGTAAGAAGAGTTAAAAGGGCAGAAAGGATGAGTATACCGTTGGCTATTTTTCTGTTTTTTACATAGCTTTTTTCTTTTGATTCCATATTTTCCTCCTATAATACTCCAAGCACTGCCTTAAAGATAAAGACAACTATACTCACCAGAACACCGAAAGCCATACCGTTTAAACGGATCATTTGAAGATCTCCTTCTGTATTGTCTTTGATAAAAGACACAAGCTCTCCATCGCTCATTTTGCCGATGTTTTCTTCTAATAGATCCCCGATTCTTTCGTGATTCTCATCGATAGTCTGGGATAAAAAGGCTAGAGTTCTTTCCTCGATAGACTTTATCTTTTCGGGGTCTTCTTGGATCTTTAAAAGTTCTTTTGCAATGAGAGGAGTCATTCTCTTTTGGACCGCCTCTGGCGAAGGAAATTCTTTTTCCAATGCTTTCCTTAATTTTTCTTCTATTTCTTTTCGAAGGGTCTCGTCTTGAAGCTTTTCTTCTATTTTTTCTTCAGCCCATTCCTTAAAGGATTCGCTTTCAAGCTTTTCTTGAGCGGCTTTATAAAGTTCGCTGCTCCATTTTTTCTTTAAAGGATGATCCGGATCTTTTGCCAGTTTAAACAGCTCTCGGTCGATAGCCTCTGTAAATTTTTCATAAATAGTGCCGTGGAAGACTAGTGTCAGAATCTTTCTAGAGGTATGGTCGCCGCTGTAGTTTGTTAGAAACTCTTCCAGCTTTCCATAGAGATACTCTCGAAGCTCTTCTACTTCCCGAAGATAAAGGAGCTGTCCGCTTGCGCTTTCTACAAGAAAACCGGTTCGCTCTAAGGTAATCTCCTTCTTTAAAATCCCGATCCCGTCCCTCTTTAATTCTTCGTCTCCTGCAAATTCTCTTATCTTTTCAACCATTTCTTTTGTAATCGCTTCGAGATCAAGACCTGTTATGGTTTTATAGAGAATGAGAGATGCCGTCTCTAGAATTTCTTCTATAGGTCTTATCCCTTCTTCTTTTTTCATTAAAAAGTCAAAGAAACGCTGTGTAAAATGAAACTCTGCTATTTTCTCCTTTATATTTTCTGGAGAAAGAACATCGGCGGTTAAAAATTCCCGGATCTCCCGAACGAGTTTCGGGCGGTCCTTGATAATGACTTCTGTTTTATAGCGGATATTAAAAGGTCTTGCGTAGATACTGGTAACACCGTACCAGTCTGCGATCCCTCCGATACATGCGGAGGCAAAGGCAAGCTGAAGAAAAAGAAGAAGTACATTCTCCGGCAGAAGGAGAAGCAATCCCGTCGTTATAATCAACGCCCAGAAACAATATATAATTAATTGGTCTGCAATTTTTTTACGATTCATAATTTTCCTCCGGTATTATGTTTAGCACAGTACTCTTGGGGTATTAATATACTGTTCTAACTATTGTAACATAATAAAATTTTGAATCTTATAGGGAGGGAAATTCATGGGAATTTCTAATAGAAATAAAGATAAAAGAAGTGTTATTGATTTTTCAGACAAATCCATTTTTATGAAGATCGGGCTTCTCTTTGATATGCTGAAAGACTATTTTAAGGGAGATTATACTCAGATCTCTAAAGGGAAACTAGCTCTCATTATCGGAGGGCTTGTCTATATTATTTCCCCGATCGATATCATCCCAGAGTTTATATTAGGGTTTGGGTTTATCGATGATTTTATGATCGCTGGCTTTATACTTAAAAAAATCGACTCCGTTTTGGAACAATATGACTTCTGGAGAAAAGGAATTCGAGGAGAGCGATAGAAAAGGCAAGGAAAATTCCTTGTCTTTTTTTATTGCAATAAAACCGTTCCGTCTCCTTCCCTATAAAATTTTCCCTTGGTTAACTTTTTTAGAAGTTTTTATATGATAATAATTATCAAATAGATTTATTATCTGTCTATATGGAGGTATTTTTATGAGAAAAAAAGCTGTAAAATCAATCCTTATTATCCTGTCCATTCTTTGCTTAGGCGAGCTTTTCGGCGTATACCGCCGGTCTGCATTATCAGAAGAGAACTTTTTTTCTTCTCTTTTTCAAAGGGGCAGCCTGAATATAATCGGAGCCTGGATACTAACAGCCGCTTTCCTTATTCTATTGTTTTCTTTCCTAGAGCTGCGGTTTCAAAGAAAAATAGCAAGACTTATCCTGCATAAAAAAAGATAGAGGGGATCATGATCCCCTCTATCTTTTTATGCTTTTTTAAAACTTTTCAAAAGAGCTGGAATTTCATCCCTGCTGCATAATTTTCTATTCTTTTGCTCTCATTTCATCTCCAGTAACCCACATATGGTCTTCTATTCTTTCTCCTCCAGTGGTTGGAGTATAGTCTACAGCATAAACCGTTCCTTTTACAACATTGTCTACAGTAGCTTCTGCGCCTTTCATTCCTTCCATATGCTCCGCTTCTAAGACGACTTTGTCTCCCGGTTTTGCTTCTGTTTCTTGATCTCTCAGTTCTTCTTGTACAACCCATTTATGGTTTGGAACAACTTCTCCTCCTCCAACGGGCTGATAGGTTACTTCGTAAATTACAGTGTCATAAGCTCCGGATACGACAGCCTCTGCTCCGTTCATTCCTTCCATATGATCTGTAGTTAAAACTACCGTAGATCCTACAGGATACTGAGGATCTGCCGCTTCTTTCATCTCTGCAGGAATCTCTCCCCCGTGATGCATGCCTTCCATAGTATCATCATTTGTAAGCTCTTCCGCTTTTTCTTCTACCTCGGTATTTTGAGGGTTTATAGGATTGTCTGGATCCTCTGAAGATTCTGTAGGCGGTGTTTCTATAGGTTCGCCGTTAGTGTCTGTACATCCTCCTAAAAAGACAACTATTCCAAGACCTAGTACTGCTTTTTGTACTATTTTTTTCATTTTTTCTCCCCCCATATTATGTAATTTGGCTGTTTCTATCTGCTATTAACGGCTATTTCAATCTAAACCTATTAAAATAGTCATTAATCTTATATACCCTCTTCTTCTCTATTTTAAAAATCAATTCTGCTTTTTGTTTAATTTTATATTCAAACATAAAAAATCCCCCATGAAAGCCGCGAAGCTTTCACAGGGGTTGGGGTGGACTATTTGTATGTGATTGCAAAAGATTTGATTTTTTCGATAATTCGATTCTTTCTTGGTCCATTTTTTTGAATAGTATCTTCATAGACCTTCAACACTTTATCCGCAAAATGTTCTTTCGAAACTTTTTCTACGGATTCTTCTGCATTTTTCTTTAAATAAGGTTTGTAGCTCGGATTCTTTCGTACTTTTTCAAGGAAGTAATCGAAATCTTCTTCCCCTTCGTACTGATAGCCGTTGTGGTGATTTTGGATGACCTCTTCTAAACAAGGGTCTTTTCTGCAAAGAGCCGGTGTTCCGCTGGCTAGTGCTTCGATATAGGTAAGACCCTGGGTTTCGCTGGTCGATGCACTTACGAATAGATCGCCTAAATGATAATAGGTGCTTGTTTCCTGGGGTTCAACCGGACCTGTGAAAATCACATTCTCAAGAAGATTCTTTTCTTTCGCCTGTTCTTTCAGCTCTTCGGCGTAAGGCCCGTCTCCAACGATCATTAGTTTTAAATGAGGATCTCTTTTATGAGCTAGAAAATCGAAAAACTCTGTAATATTTTTCTCTTTAGCCAGTCTTCCTAAAGATAATAATAGAAAATCATCTTCTTGTATTCCATAGCGCGCCTTGATCTCAGAAAGTTTTTCTTCTGGAATAGGCTTCTTGAAATTTGTAATATCTATTCCCGTCGGAATGGTTGATATCGGCGTTTCTACTTCATAGCTTAAAAGCATTTTCTTTACTTTTTCTGTAGGAACGATCACTGCATCGACTTTGTCTAAGATAAAGCGGGTGAAGGTTCGAACGGCTTTTTGCCCAAAGGCTTGGCTTGGTGAGAAGTAATGTGTATAGTCCTCATAAACCGTATGGTACGTGTGGACGATAGGAATATCTCGATAACGGGCGATCTTTCTCGCTGTAATAAAGGTGCTAAACTCGCATTGTGAATGGATAATATCCGGTTTCCATCGTAGAATATCGTTGATAATCCAGCGTGTTGCATGAAGATTTACCCTTGCTTCCGGATATATTTTTCCGGCACTGATAGAATCTAGTATATAGACATTTCTTTCCGGAGGAGTAGGCTCTTTCTGCTCTAAAGTAAGGATTCTCACTTCATGTCCCCTTTTTTCCAATTCTTCTTTCAACATGGAAACAGAGGTTACAACCCCGTTAATTGTAGGTTTGTACCAATCAGTTGTTATCAATACTTTCATTATAACCTCCCACTTCCCCGCCTGGAGAAAGATTTAGTAAATCTATATAGATCTCCTCAAGTCTTCTGCCTACATTTTTTAGTCCGACTTTTTCTACGACAGCATAGGCATTTTCTGTGAGATCTTCTTTTTCACCTTCTAATAGAAGCTGAATCTCTTTTCGAAAATCAATCGTTTTATTCCCTTTATAAACAGCTTCACCTGTTTTAAAGCGGTCTTTGTAAATTTCTATATCCCGAACGATTGCGGGAATTTTCATAGCCAAAGCTTCTAGCAAGGCGATCCCTTCTGTTTCTTCATGGGATAAAAACAAAAACAGATCCGAGCCTGTTAAAGCGTCTCTAAGCTCCAAGGAAGAGATATACCCTGGAAGCTGAACATTATCAGGCTTGTTCTTAATCGCTTCTTTTATATTTTCAGGAAGCAGTGCCGGTGCTGTGTAGCCGAACCATATAAATTGATACTGGGGAAGACTTTGTGCAAGTTCTAAAAACTCACGAAATCCCTTCCGATCAATATACAGCCCTACAGAGACCACTACTTTATCTTCCTTTTTTAAATTATATTTCTTTCGAAAACTTTCCCTGTCCCCTTTATTCCGATCGAAAAAATCCAAGTCGATTCCGTTGGATATCGGAAGGATAGGTTTTGTTAAAGGATAGGTTTCTAATATTTCTTTAGAATAAGGCGTTGGTGTTAAAATCAAATCTCCCTGATTATAACAGCGGCAGATCCATTTTTTAAAAAGAGGAGCGATGGTATTTGAACCCTTAAAGGAATTCTTGAAATCTTCCATGGTAGAATGACCATAGTAGATGATCTTTTTGCCTTCTCTTCTTGCTCTACGGGCAGCTCTCAATGAATCTGGAAAAACTGTATTGAGTTGTATTATATCCCAGCTTCCGTCGTCTTCTAAAGTGAAGGGAATATTGTTTAATTCTAAAGCTTTTTTTTGATGATCGATTGCTTTTCCTACTCCGCTTTCTTTCACTTTATCATAGGAACCTTGGTACAAATAGATTTTCATATCAAGCTCCATTCCATATTCTTTATTTATTGAATTCATTATATCGAAATTAAAAGGATCTGTCTAGTGTAATGCTATAGTAATACACTAGTTTTGCAATCGTTGACATTTTATAACATTCTTTGAAATTTCATCTCTTCCCCAGAAGCATCATACTTTTTTCTTTTCGCTGTGATCTCTTCGATATCAATAGCATAGATATTTGTTCGATGAAGTCCGGCTTTGAGAGCTATGTCAAAATAGTCCATTTTCGAAGGTGTAAATTTTTCGCAGATCGCTCTATGCCCCTCTTCTTCCTCGCCCTTTTCTTTTACCAAACGGACAGTTCCTTTTATAATGCAGGATTCGTATTCTGTGGTAAATACTTTTCGTATCAGCTCCACAGCCTTTTTTTCGTCAGAAGCCATTTCTCTTAACTCTTCTTCGGAGAAATTCTCAGGAACCTTTACATCTCCCACAAAAACCACCGTTGCTATAGGAGCATTTCGAAATACTTCAACCTTCGTTCCTTCCATTGCTGAATGGAAATAGAGTGTTTCTCCAGATCTTGCGATGGATAAAGGAATACTATAGCTTTCTTTTTCCACAGCTGCTGATAATACACCGAATCGGGCTTTGTCGATAATCTGAAGGCCGAATTCTTTTCCCATTTCTCTGTCTTTCCTTCTCATGGCATCTCCTTAGAATGTTAGGGCTCTTCTCCCCGCATCTTCTAAAGCCTGCTGCAAGAGAATTTCAGTATCGTATTTTTTATTGTCTGCTCCTTCTAGATAAAGGGTCTGATACTTTACAACACCGAAAAGTGCAAAGACTTTTCGAATATAGGAATCTCCCATCTCCACACGAGGCCCCATTTCTCTTGGGTAAAGACCTCCTCTGGAAGAAATATTGATCGCCTTTCTATCGGATAACAGCCCCTTTGTTCCCTCTTCGTCGTATTCAAAAGTAATCCCTGGAACGCAGATATAATCGATATAAGCTTTTAAAACAGCAGGTACCGATAAATTCCACATCGGTTCTGAGATTACATATTTATCTGCTTTCGCAAATTGTCTGGCATAATTTAAGATCGGATGATCGAGTGTTTTATCTTTTCCAAAGATTATTTTTAAATCCTCTTTTGTTAAAAATTCGATCGGCTCTTTTTTTAAGTCTAAGGTTATAATTTTATCCTTCGGATTTCTGTTCTTGTATTCTTTTATAAAATAATCAGAAATCTTGATCGACATGGAGTCTTTGTCTTCTTTGGCATTCGCTTTAATATACAATAAAGTGCTCATCTTATTCTCCTCGCAAATAATCCGCCATCTGTTATTATAATATCTTATATAAATCAATATTTCATTATAAAAAAGATAGTTTTAATAAAGATTAGCTTTCTTTGATATTTTGTAGCATTTCAAAACCATCTTACGGTATTACACTTATTTTATCATAGGAAGAGCAGGAACGGGACAAGGCTCGTTATAATAAAAAAGAACACCCTTTAAGGTGCTCTTCTAAAAATCTATGCTTTTGCATTGCTGATCGCAAAGTTTAATTTTGGTATCATTTGTTTTTTACGGCTTAACAGACCCGGCTCTTCAAAGCTGTTGTCGACTAACGGCTTGTCGAAGGCAGCGGCTATTTCTTCTGTAAAGTCTCCTGCTGCAAGGACTATTGATGTTTCGTTGAAGATATCTGTAAGCATTAAGACAAAGGTATTTTCTCCATTTTCCTTAATGACTTTATTCATAGCAGTGATCAGTTCTTTTTTCACCGACTCTAGATATTCCATATCCATAGTAAAGACTTGAGCTACTCGGATGGTTTCGCCTTCGATAGAGAAAGCTTTTACATCCTGCTCTAAAAGTTCTTGAGGTGTTTTTCCCTCGATAGACGTTCCAGCTTTGAACATATCCAAAGCAAATGCTTCTACGTCGATTCCCGCAATTTTTGCCATTCGTTCTAATACCCATGCATCTACTTGGGTTGAAGTCGGGGAACGGAATAATAAAGTGTCGGATATAATCGCCGCACAAAGAATTCCTGCCGTTTCTCGGCTTGGACGGATGCCATGTTCAAAAAACATCTTTGAAACGATAGTGCTGGTAGATCCTACCGGCTCATTTCTAAAGAATATCGGTCCGAATGTAGACACATTTGCCACTCTGTGATGATCTACGATCTCGATGATTTCCGCATCTTCGATATCGCCAATAGACTGAGTTTTTTCGTTGTGATCGACTAAGATCAGTTTCTTTTTCTTATTTGAAAGAAGGTGGTATCTTGAAATAGAGCCTATAACTTTGTTTTGATGATCAAGAACGGGATAAGCTCTAAACCTTGTGTTGCTCATCACATGCTGCACATCGTCTAAATAATCTTCTTGATGAAAGTAGACCAGCTCGTCTTTTGTCATTACATGGGAAACAGGTACAGCTTGAGGAAGGATTCTCGCTGCGATAAAAGAAGTATAGTCCGTATGAATGACGGATACATTATTTTTCAAGGCTTTGTCATAAAGATCCTTTTCCAGATCAAGGCCCCCTGTAATAATCAAAAGCGATACTTTTTTGTTGATGGCATCTTCTTGTGCTTCTTTGCGGTCTCCTGTAATGACAATATCATTTTCCATAATAAAACCGTCTGTACTTTCCGGTTTCATCGCATGAACCACCATTTTCCCGTTCATAGGACGTGGATTTTGAGGCTTTATAATAAAATCTGCTGTCAATACGTCCATGATATTTTCAACCATCGTTCCCGAACGGCCCAAAATATTATCATCCCACACATCGATATAGCTTCCGGTAAGATTGGAAAGTGTTGCGACCCCTACAAGATTTTCATCGTAGTCGATAATGGGAAGACTGTCGATTTTGTGTTCGTTGATTAATTCTAAAGCTTTCATAATGGAAATTTCCGGTGTGATACAATATGCATTATCCATTTTCAAGTCTTTTACTTGAGGCTGCATGGTATCTTTGAAAAGAGGTGCAGGTACATTAAAATAATCTAATACATATTTTGTCTCTTGGCTTAATTCCCCTAAACGGATGGGAACGGCATTATACTCATTTCTTTTTCTTTTAAACTCAGCATAGCCGATGGCTGCACAGATTGAATCCGTATCCGGATTTTGATGTCCCGAAATATAGACGGTCTCTTTCATAGTTTTCCTCCTAATGCTATTTTACTAATCCAGATGCTTGATTTACTGGAATGACAAAAAGAATTCCTGCTCCCGGTGCATCTAAATTAATTTCTTCATCTATTTTTTTCGTAATGGCTTCTGATTCTTCTTTTTTTACAAGCATCATTACAATTTCCTTTTCCGGTTCTATCGTTAGATGAAATAATGTTTCGTTTTCATGAACTCCTGAACCTCTGGCTGGTATTATGGTAGCACCTTTTGCTCCTGCACCGGAAGCGAACTCTACAATCTCTTCCCCATAACCTCTTTCCACAATGACAAACATCGCTTCATAATTTGAATTCATAGAATCTGTGTTTTCCTCCACTTCGCATACTTTCGTCTTCATATGGGTTCCTTTTATCGCTGAAAGAGGGCTTGAGAAACAAACGCCTCGATTTCTTTTATCAAAATGAAAGATCCGAGCCAGCTCTTGATGAAGCCTGTCTTCCATTGAAGAATCTACGATCATTAAAAGGATTTCTTTTTTCATTTCATACAGTTCTAATAGATGAAGCAGCGGACTCGGATTTGTTCCAATACCGTAAAGGATTGTGCCGCCTCGGACACCAAGATTCTTGGCTTCTTTTAAAACTTTGCTTGCTTTGCCATGATCAACAATGACAGTAAATATTGAGCAGTTACAATTAAGCATTCTCTAAACCCTTCCTTCTCTTTCGATCATATATTCTACCTAATACCATAATAGCGACAACTGGAGTCATAGCAACCATGGCAATAATTCCAAAACCGTCCACAAGGACATTTGCTGTCGGAACCGACTCGGCTACTCCTTGGGATAAAGCTAATATAAAGGTTGCCGTCATGGGGCCGGAGGCTACTCCTCCCGAGTCAAATGCAATTCCTACGAAAATCTCCGGTACTTTGAAACTCATTGCCAAAGCCAGCAAAAATCCCGGTACAATAAACATCCACAGTCTAAGCCAAGGAACTAAAATACGCACCATAGATAAAGATACTGCAATCGCCACACCAATGGATAATGTAATAAGAATCATTTTTCTCGAAATAGAACCTGTCGTTACTTCTTCTACTTGGTTGGATAGTACATAGACTGCAGGTTCTGCCAATACAACAACCATACCGAGTATTAAACCCAGTATCGGTAAAATAACAGCTGCCGCATCCATAGAAGCAATGGTCTGCCCCATAATTCTTGCAAGATCCATAAAACCGGTATTCACTCCGATTAAAAACAATACAAGACCTAGAAAGGTATAAAGAACCCCTACCATTGTTTTGCGGAATATTTTTTTATCGATCTTGAAAAAGATTTTGTTAAAGATTAAAAACGTAATGACAATCGGCGTAATCGCCATCAAAGATTCAAAAGCCGTATGTCCAATCGCCCCTAGAAAAGGACCTGCCACCCCTTCTACTGGAACAAAAATTTCCGGTGTTCCCTGAATCGTATCGAGACCTAAAACTAAACTCATAACCATCACCGCTAGAATCGGTCCCGTGGAGGCAACTCCTACGAGTCCAAAGCTGTCCTTTTCTCCGTCTGTAGAGCCTTTCATCATAGAAACTCCAAGACCCATTACTAAAATAAAGGGAGTAGTCATCGCTCCTGTAGTCGCTCCAGAAGAATCAAAGGCAACAGCATGAAACTCTTGCGATACAAAAATCATCATAATAAAAATAATTGCATACACCAGCATAAAAAATCTGTTTAAGGGTCTATCCTTTAAAATCCGCAAAAACCCAAACCCGATCATCGTTCCTACTCCTAAAGATACTACTGCTACTATAAAAAAAGGAGATAAAAGATTTCCCATGGCGTCGGAAACTTGTCTTGCCAAAATCAAAAGATCCGGTTCTGCAACGGATATAATAAATCCTAAAAATAAACCTAAAAGAAATACAACGGCTTGATTACTGGATTTTGCAACAAATTTCCCCATCTGCGCGCCAATTTCATTAATCCCCAGATCAACCCCCCAAAAGAAGATTCCCAACCCTGTAATAATAAGAACCACTCCAATTAAAAATCTCCAGAATAAATCCCCTGGAACTGGAGCAATGGTAAAATTCAAAATCATTACAATTAAGGTAATCGGCAGTACCGATAAAGATACTTCTTTAAACTTGTCTAATAAAATATTCATTTCTTCACCCTCTCTATCGATACTCTCTTTTATGATAACATATTTTCAAAGGAAATTGTTTTTATACCCCTCTTAAAAGCACGATTTTAGAGCTTTCCGAAAAAATCGGTGCTGAAACAAACTCTATATTTATCTATAGGAGAGATTATGAGATTATTTATTGCTGTTGAATTATCCCAAGATACAAAAAACAAACTCCACCGCCTTCAGAAAAACCTTAAAGGCTATATAAATTCCGATAATTTTATTCCAAAAAACAACCTTCATCTGACTTTAAAATTCTTAGGAGATTGTACGAAAGAAGAAAAAAACAAAATTATCGAAACCCTTTCCGTTCAAACTTTTGCAAGACCTTTTACTATGGATATCGTGAAGATCGGAACTTTTTCCAATCGAAAATGGAAAATCCTCTGGGCTGGAGTGGAGAAAAACCCTGCTCTTGTAAAACTTGTATCCGGTATTGAGCAGTCTTTGTCTGAGCTGTCCTTTAAAAAAGAACAGCGAGAGTATAAAGCCCATATTACTTTGGCACGAAAAATTATCTGGAAAGAGAAAATAAAAAAGGAGATCGAAACTATTTCAGAACCTGTTTCTTCTTTTGTTCTCTATGAAAGCCTCTTTACAAAATCCGGCATCCAATACAAAGAAATTTTCCGATTCTATCTTCGATAAAAGTTTCCGTTTCTAATTGATAATCATTATTGACAAGAATCCAAATGGGGAGTATACTGAATTTGGTTAGCCGATACTAACCAATACATTTCAGAAAGGATAATCATGTTTGAAAAACTATTAATCAGCCATTGCGCCCCTACCTTAGCAGGAATAAAAACGGGAAATCTTTTTTCCTATCACCATCCCTCTGGTGAAAATATCGTTTCTCTGCTTGCTATATGGAACGAAAAATTAAACACTAGAGGCATCTATCTCACCTCTTTAAAAAATAAAGATAGCTGCACACTAATTTATATATATAGAAAAAAAGAATTGCTGAATCTTCTAGAAAAGGAAGAGATACAAAGTTTTCTTGAAAAACAGGATTATCCTTTATTCAGTTTGGACTCTGTACTGGATCATCTTAGAAAAAGACTTTTGATGTCTAAAGATTTCCCCCATGAGATCGGTGTTTTTCTAGGCTATCCCCTAGAGGATGTGATTGGATTTATTGAAAATCGAGGCAAAAATTATATATGCACAGGCTGCTGGAAAGTTTATCACAACCCCCGCAATGCCCAAAGATTGTTCCATTGTTTTAAAAACTGCAGAAAACAGTTTACATATCTGTATAATTTAGGCCTGAATACAGAAGAAAGGATGTTTTATTATATGAGTAAAGTAGCTGTTGTATATTATTCCGGAACAGGAAACACAGAAGCTATGGCGAAAGCTGTCGTGGAAGGAGCAAAGGAGGCAGGAGCTGAAACGGATTTAATCTTCTCCGATGATTTCAGCGCTTCTAAACTAGATGATTATGATGCAGTAGGATTCGGATGTCCTGCCATGGGAGATGAAGTTTTAGAGGAAATCAGTTTCGAACCGATGTTTGAAGAATGCGAAGGAAAACTTTCAGGAAGAAAAATCGCCATCTTCGGTTCTTACGAATGGAACGACGGACAATGGATCGAAGACTGGGAAGACCGCTGCAAAGAAGCAGGAGCAGTCCTCGTCTATGAAAAACTTCCAGCCTATGACGCCCCAGAGGAAGAAGCCCTTGAAAAATGCCGAGAACTCGGAAAAGCCCTAGCGAATTCATAAAAAACCACATAAAAATAGAGTGAAAGATCGTTTCGGGAAAAAGACCTTATCACTCTATTTTTTGTTTTCATAATTCTCTTAGAACCTGTGAATCCTTTTGTATATCGACTACTAGGAGAAACCGTGGACTGTTTTAATAATGAGAAAAGAGAAATGGCAGAAGAAACAAGCCCCGCCTTTCTTCCATTCTCTGAAGCCCTAGCTCAAATCAGGTATTTTGATTTGATTGCAGGTCAGCAGATCGTCCTTGGCTAGAAATGATCGTCCCCTCTCTCACTCTCTGCTTTGAAAGCTTTCCTGGCCGCCGCAGGCGTGCCCCCTAGAGCCTAGGTGCCGAAGGCATCCTGCCTGGGCCGCCTCAACGATCCCGCCTTTTTCTTAACCAAATACTTCCTTTTTAATCCTCTGACCTGTAGGTGTTCCTGCAAGTCCGCCTACTCCCGTTTCTCTTAAAGACGGCGGCATTCTTTCCCCTACTTCCTGAAGAGCTACACAGACTTCTTCGAAAGGCACGACGGATTTCACTCCGGCTAAAGCCATATCCGAGCTGATCATCGCATTCACCACTCCATTTGCATTTCGGAAGGTACAAGGATATTCTACAAGTCCTGCAATCGGATCGCATACAAGACCCAATATATTTACAAGGCAGATACTTGCTGCATGAAAACTCTGCTCCGGTGTTCCGCCCATCATCTGAACGATTCCTGCTGCCGCCATAGCAGATGCAGAACCTGTCTCTGCTTGGCATCCTCCTTCTGCACCAGCAAAGTTTGCATAGTAGCCTATAATCTGACCGATTCCTATAGACGTAGCCATCCCCATCAAAAGCTCATCCATAGAAAGATTATATTTTCTTTTAATAGAAATAAAAGCCGCTGGCAAAATTCCTGAAGATCCCGCAGTTGGAGAAGCTACAATTTTACCCATATTTGCACTGGTTTCCAATGTAGAAAATGCCATACTCATCGCATCGATTAAAAAATCTCCTGCCAGCGTATCGCCGCTTTTCTTATAGTCCTGCATTTTCTTAGCAAAACCGTCGATCATCCCTGTTTTTGAAAGAACCGGCTTCTCTAAAGTCTCCGTTGCAGAACCTTCCATAACTTTGAGCATCTCTTTTAATTCATTTAATATCTCTTTTTGCTCTTCTTCGTCTTTTGCTGCATCTTCGATAACCAATTGGCCGATCGATTTACTTTCTTTTTCGCAATAATCTATTATTTCTTGGGCCTTGAAATACATTTGATTCCCCTCCTGTATCCTTGAACATATTTAGCATAGATAAAGCCTTCCATATTCTCTATTTCTCTTTCCGCTTCCTCGGATAATTCATCGTATAAATCGATAACCATCGTAACAGAGTCTTCTTCCTTTGTCGTTTCAATTCCTGCGATACTATAATTGTGTTCGCTTAAATAAGAACTGATTTTCGCAATAATTCCAAGCTGCTCTTTGTATTTTAAGAGAATGGTAGGATATTTGCTGTTAAACTCGATCTCGATTCCGTTAATATTTGTGATAACTATATTTCCCCCGCCGATAGAAGCCCCGATAATTTCCGAAACACTTCCATCTTCATAACTTAAAATGATTTTTACAGTGTTGGCATGGATCGTATGACCCCCTTCTATGCGGAACTCGTAATGAATGCCGTTTTTCTCTGCAATCTCAAAAGAATCCCGAATTCTTTCATCGTCTGGAAGAAAACCCATAATTCCTGCAAGAAGGGCCTTGTCTGTACCATGGCCTTTATAGGTCTTTGCAAAGGATCCGTACAAAACAAATTCCACTTTTGTAAATCCTTCTCCTGCAATATAGAGGGCTGTGTTGGCGATTTTTACCGCTCCTGCTGTATGGGAGCTGGAAGGACCGATCATAATCGGACCCATTACATCAAAAATACCGTATTTCATCATTTACCTCTCTCTTAAAATAATATTTGTTCTAACATAGGAATGGTCACTATAGATAAAATGGTTGATACAAAAACACCAATCGTCGACACTTCCAAATCCACCTTGTATTGTGTTGCCAAGATCACAATAAGCGATGCTGCCGGAAGACCTGCATTTATAGTAAGAAGCTCAATAAGCTTTGGATCCTCCACAAAAAGACCTGCTATAAAAAAGACTGCTGTCGGAATGGCAATCAGTTTTACTAAAGAAATAATCACAGTCTTATAGTCCTTAAGAGCATTCTTCATCTCAATTTCTCCTAGAGAAAATCCGATTAGTATCATAGACAGCGGAACTGTCGCATTTCCAATAGATGCCAAAGGACTTCGTATAAATTCAGGAACATTCATCGGTATAAAATAAAGAACCAACGCCATAACTGCCGAAACAAGCCCCGGCGATAATAAATTTTTCCAATGAAAAGAGCTGGTCTTTCCTCCTGCCTTTGCAAAAGAATACACTCCATAGGAAAACATCAAAATATTGAAAGGCATATTAATCAGTACTGAAATAAAGACTGCGCTTTCGCCAAAAAGCGAACGAAATATCGGATAGCCCATATAGCCTACATTTCCAAAAATCAGCATAAATTTATAAATTGTTCCGTCTTCTTTAAAAAATGGAAATATCCGAATAAATAGATTGCCGAATAGAATCATGCCGGCATAAAAGATAATACCCGTTAAGAGCAGATAGAATACATTCAGCTGAATGTTTTTCGTTTCCTCCCCCAGTACCGAAGCAATAATCAAAGCCGGTGTGGTGATATTTACAACAAGATTGGAAATCTCGTTGTTCGTATTCGCCGTAATAAACTTTGCCTTATTTGCAGCAAAACCGATCACCATCATTATAAATAAAATAAGCATTGTTTCCATTAAAGGAGTCATCTTATCATCCCCTCTCGTTAATTACACCCTTATCATACACTATTTTGAGAAAAATTTAATTATATTTTTAAATAATCTTTCACTCTTAAAAGAAAATATCTTTCGTAACATCCCCTGCAGCTTTAAAACAAGAGAATCTTTTCTTTTAATTCTTCAATAATTTCCACTCTTAAGAACACCCTATCATGGCAATTTTTCACAAATAATATCCTCAAACTATAAATTCCCCTTTACAAATAAAATTTCTTTGATATACTTAAATCATCTTCAGGGCAGGGAGTATTTCCCGACCGGCGGTAGAGTCCGCGCGCCTTTTTAGGCTGAACCGGTGTAATTCCGGTACCGACAGTATAGTCTGGATGAAAGAAGAGCGTATTATTGTAGAATACAATAATATTATTTTTAGCTATCAACGCCCTGATATTATCAGGGCGTTTTTTTATTGGAGGTAAAGAGATGGATCATGAATATTGGATGGACCTTTGTCTTAAACTTGCTTCTCAAGCAGACAACCGCATCCGGTCCAATCCGAAAGTCGGTTGTGTCATTGTAAAAGAGAATCGGATTATCGGCAAGGGTTTTCATGAAGTCTACGGTGAAGCCCATGCAGAAGTAAAGGCCTTTGCAAATGCAAAAGAAGATGTTCAAGGAGGGACTCTTTATGTGAATCTAGAACCTTGTTCCCATTACGGAAAGACTCCTCCATGCTGTGAAAAGATTGTGGAAAAGGAGATTTCAAAAGTTGTTATCGCCATGGAAGATCCAAATCCTCTTGTAGCTGGAAAGGGCATTCAGTATTTAAAAGATCATGGTGTAGATGTGGTTCTAGGCATAAGAAAAAGGGAGGCAGAAAATCTCAACAGAATTTTTCTCCACTACATAAAATCAGACCTTCCCTATGTTTTTCTAAAAGGTGCTATGAGTCTTGATGGAAAAATCGCCACAAAAACCGGAGAGTCCCAGTGGATCAGCTGTGAAGAGTCGAGAGAACTCACCCACAGCTGGCGGGGAGAATATCAAGGAATTCTTGCTGGAATCGGAACGATTCTAAAAGACAATCCGAGGCTTACAGCAAGAGGAAATAAAGGAGAAAACCCGATTCGGATTATTCTAGACAGCAGCCTTCGGATTCCTTTGGATGCGAAGATCTTGTCGGAAAAAGGAAAAAATATTATCTTTTACCACCATGGAGAAAAAGAAAAGCTTGAAGCCTTAAAGGATTTTGAAAACACAGAACTTGCTGCTGTTTCTCTAAAAGAAGAGGAGCTTCATCTTTCAGAAGTGCTGAAAGTTCTAGGCCAAAAGGGAATTTCTTCTATCTTTGTAGAAGGCGGCTCGAGGATCTTTGATTCCTTTTTCAGAGAAAAGGCTGCAGATGAATGTGCCATTTTTATCGCTCCCCTTATTATAGGAGGCGAAGAAGGAATTTCTCTTGTCGGAGGAAAAGGCATCTCCCGTCTGGAAGATTCCTACCGGTTAAAAGAATGGACTGCTCAAAAAATCGGAGAAGATTTCCTTCTTCGAGGACGAAAGGAGACTTTATGTTTACAGGAATCGTAGAAGAAATCGGCCGGATTATCGGTATCGAAAAAAAATCAGAATCTATGGTGCTGACTATAGAGGGAGAAAAGGTTCTAGAGAATACTGCTATCGGCGACAGTATCGCTACAAACGGTATTTGTCTTACTGTTACTTCCCTTGGAGAAAACAGTTTTACAGCAGATGTAATGCCGGAAACAGTCTACCGTACCTCCCTTGAGAACCTCTCTTCTGGAACAGAGGTGAATTTAGAAAGAGCTCTTACTTTAAACAAGCCTCTGGGAGGGCATATGGTCCAAGGCCATATCGACGGGACAGGAACCCTTTCTTCTACCGAAAAAAAAGGCAACAGTCTTTTAATGACCATCACCGCAAAACCTTCCCTTCTAAAATATATCGTAGAAAAAGGATCCATTGCTTTAGACGGAACGAGCCTTACTGTTGTCGCTGTTACTGAAAACGACTTTACCGTCTCCCTCATTCCACAGACTTTGGAAGATACCATTCTTTACAAGAAAAAGAATGGAGACCGGATCAATATCGAATGCGATATTTTAGGAAAATATGTAGAAAAACTGCTTTCTTTTCAGGAAACAAAAGAGGAGCGGATCACAGAAGAGTTCTTAGGAAAATACGGATTTTTATAGGAGTAAGAGATGAAAAAATTTGATACGATCGAAAAAGCGTTAGAAGATTTAAGAGCAGGAAAGATTATTCTAGTTACCGATGACCCGGATAGAGAGAACGAAGGGGATTTTATCTGTGCGGCAGAATTTGCCACTACAGAAAATATCAACTTTATGGCCTGCGAAGGCAAAGGTCTGATCTGTATGCCTATGAGCAGTCAAATGGCCATGAAGCTTGCCCTTGACCCCATGGTTTCCGTCAATACGGACAATCATGAAACAGCCTTTACTGTCTCTATCGACCATGTGGATACGACCACAGGTATTTCTGCCGAAGAACGTGGTTTTACGGCGAGAAAGCTGATCGAAGAAGGGGCGCGCCCTGAAGATTTTAGACGTCCCGGCCATATGTTTCCCTTGATTGCAAAGGAAAAGGGAGTCTTGGTACGAGAAGGCCACACGGAGGCAACAGTGGACTTAATGCGCCTTGCAGGGCTTGAAGAATGCGGTCTCTGCTGCGAAATCATGGCAGAAGACGGTACGATGATGAGTAAAACCGAGCTTCTTCAAAAAGCGGAAGAATGGGATATGACCTTTATCACCATAGAAGATCTAAAACATTACCGCTTGATGAACGAAAACCATGTAGCACGTGTTACAGCAGTACCTATGCCTACAAAATACGGAGAGTTTACTGCTTACGGATATGTAAATACGATAAACGGCGAACATCATGTAGCCCTTGTAAAGGGAGATATCGGAAAGGGCGAAGACGTGCTCTGCCGTGTCCACAGCGAATGTTTAACAGGAGACACGTTCGGATCTCTTCGCTGCGACTGCGGAGATCAGTTTGCAAAGGCCATGACTCTTGTCGAAGAAAGGGGACGGGGAATTGTCCTTTATATGCGTCAAGAAGGAAGAGGCATCGGCTTAATCAACAAACTCCGTGCTTATGAACTCCAAGAACAGGGCTATGATACGGTAGAAGCGAATCTCAAACTCGGTTTTCCTGCGGAGATGAGGGAATACAGTATCGGTGTACAGATTCTAAAAGATCTAGGGGTTAAAAGCTTAGAGCTTATGACCAACAATCCAGACAAAATAGAGGGCTTGGAAGAATACGGTCTCTCCATTACAAAAAGAGTTCCCATCGAAATCAAACCTCAAGAAAAAGATGAGTATTACTTAAAAACAAAAAAAGAAAAGATGAACCACATCTTACACTTAACAAGATAAAATGAAAGGAAAAATCATGAAAAATTATAACGGAAATTTAATCTCAGAAAACAAAGAATACGCCATCGTCGTAGGACGTTTCAACGAATTTATCGGAAGCAAACTTTTAGACGGAGCTATCGATACTCTTCTTCGCCATGGAGTGAAAGAAGAAGAAATCCATATCTACTGGGTACCGGGAGCTTTCGAAATCCCCTTGATCGCAAAAAAAATCGCAAACAAGAAAATCCATAGCGCCGTTATCTGTCTTGGAGCTGTGATTAAAGGAAGCACGGCCCATTTCGATTTCGTAGCTGCCGAAGTTTCAAAAGGCATCGCCCAAGTATCCCTGCAGTCAGAAATCCCTGTAATCTTCGGCGTCCTTACAACAGACACGATCGAACAAGCCATCGAACGAGCCGGAACAAAAGCCGGCAACAAAGGAAGCGAAGCCGCCTCCACTGCCATTGAAATGGTAAATTTAATCGAGCAGATTTAAAAATAAAGTGTGTAAGTGGGGAGAGGGGAGTGTGGAGATATGGATGAAAACGGAAAAACTTTCGTTTTCTACATATCAAAAACGCTCTACCTATGTCTTGACACAAGTTACTTACCCATGTCGTGATCAGACCCGAGTTGCACCACCCTACTACCTACTGCCTATAAACTATCTTTTCCCTAGGTCGCAAAGCGATCCTGCCTAGTGCCGCAGGCATCTCGCCTAGCCGCCGCAGGTGTGCTGCCTGTGCTGCGAAAGCAGTCACGCCTATCTTCCCAAACAAAAAATCCCCCCGCAAGGGGATTTTTTATTTAGGGAAATAGGTTGTTTGGTAATTGAATTTATCTCCTCGAGCTAAACTTACAGTAAATTCTATGATTTTATCTTCTTTATCATAGCTTAAACGGTTGATTTTTAAACAAGGATCTCCATTTCTTACCTTTAAAGTATCTGCCTGATATTTATTGAGAGAGGATACGGAGAAAATTTCATTGACTCTATAAATCTTTCTTCCATATTTTTTTTCAAATATTTCGTATAGCGGCAGTTCTTCTAATAAAGGTTTTGTGATTTCGGGAAAATCATCGTATTTTATAAAAGTCGTTTCAAACAGCAGAGGCACATCATTGGAAGAACGCAGCCGAACGATACGGATAATCAAGTCCTCGTCTTCCAAACTCATTCTTTCTGCCACTAAACTGTTGACTCTTTCGATGTGATATTCCAAAATATCGGTACGAGGTACTTTTCCCATCTTTTTCGTCTGCTCTGTAAAACTGTAGTAGTCTGACAGATTATGGCGAAGGATGGCCGGATTCTGAACAAAAGTCCCCTTCCCCTGTATCCTTTTTATATAACCGTTTAATTCCAAATCCGCGATGGCGTTTCGAACTGTGGTTCTGCTCACTCCATAATCCTCGCACAACTGTCTTTCCGAAGGAAGCCTGTCGCCTATTTTCATTGATTTTATGTTTTCTCGAAGAGCATTAATCAGTTTATGAGAGAGGGTAGATTTATCTTTCAAGAGTCTCCGTCCATGGTGTTGCTGTATCTTTAATCACTTTGTTTAGATCCTCGATATTTTGAACCCCTGTCTCTTTCAACCAAACATTCCCCTGTTCTGCATTCTCGATAAACACCGGAACGCCGCCTTTCCACGTAGCTCTTCCGCAGAGAACTCCGTTAAATTTGGAGCCTGCTTCTTTTGCAAAATACAAAGTGTCTTGGAAAAGTTCAGTGCTCACTCCTCCGCTTAAGAAAATAAATGGCATGTTTGCGATGTCAGACTGTTCTTTAAAGAATTTCTTCGCTTCTTCTTTTGTATAAACAGCCTCTTCTCCATAGCCTTCTACAAACATCATGTTTACAGGTGTTTCTAGTTTTAACACATCTACATGATACTGAGGTTTCACAAACTCTTTCACTGCTTGGTTTACTTTAAAAGGTCTTACTTTTGCGTATTCTTTTGATTTCATATCATCCATGTTTTTGTCATAGCTGATAATTTCCAAAAAGAATGGAATGTCTTCCCCGACGCATTCGCTTCCTACTCTTTCCACAAAAGCTTTTTTTGGAGTATTGTTTTCTTCTGTATCGTCAACATCATAATATAGAAGAATCTTGACCGCGTCGGCTCCCAGGTCTTTTAATCGTTTCCCACTCCAGCCTACAAGATATTCCGGTTGGCGGAATTCATCGCGAAAACCTGTAATCTCGTATGCCATAATCAGCCCGCAGTTTTCATCCCGTGCTTTCACCGCTTCTTTCCCATACAAAGGATCTAAAAGAATGGAAGAAGAATAAGGAGTCAATTCTTTTGCAACAGCAGTTTTAAAGTCTTCAATTTTCTTTGTTCTTTCCTCGTCGCTGAAGCCTGTTACCATTTTTTCCATAGAACCTCTTTGGTCAATGGCAAGGGCTGCAATGACACCATCTTTGTTGGATAATTTTTCTAAGCATGCTTTTTTGTTTTCTGAATATCTCATATGATTTCCTCTACTTTTATTTTCTCTTTCATAGCCTCTAAGTGATTTATATTAATATACCCAATTTCTTTTTCCAAAGCATTCAAAACACCCAAACTCATAGCGAGTTTAAAGGTCTCTTTTATCTCTAGCTGACGGCTGATTCCATAAGCAAGGCCTGCTATGGTGGAGTCGCCGCTTCCTACAGAATTTACAGCTTCGATAACCGGAACAGTCATACGGTATAAGGAGTCTTTGTATTTTGCGACAGCCCCCTCTTTTCCCAAAGAGACCATCACTAGCGGGATATCTTTAAACACATCCCCTTTTAGAATTTCTTCTATCTTCAGCTCCTCTTTCTTTAAACCGGTAAGCTCCATAATTTCATCAAGATTGGGTTTGACTGCATAGGGCTTGATCGTCGATTCAAACACAATTTTACGAAGATTCTCTCCAGAAGTATCTACGATAAGCTTTTTATCTTTCGTAATGTCCAGAACCTTTTCCATAAAAGAATAGTCCAGACCTAAAGGCAGAGATCCGCTGATACAAAAGGTATCTGCTTTTTCTGCTAAGTCTTTTAAAAGGTCTAGAAATTCCTGTTCTTCTTCGGTGCTTATGGTCGGTCCTGCTTCTCTGATTTCTGTAGAAGTATCTTCATGCTGAATCGCAAGAGAAGTTCTCGTTTCTCCTGCTATTTTTATAAAGCAGGATTTGATATTTCTTTCCTTCAAACCTTCCTCTATAAATTCGCCGCTTTTTCCCCCTGCAAAACCTGTTGCCAATAAATCTCCGCCTATAATCTTTAGAACCTTCGAAACATTGAGTCCTTTTCCGCCTGCTGTTTTATTGTAATCATAGCATCTGTTGACTGCATCCAGCTGAAACTCTTCCATATAATAAGAAACATCTATGGAAGGATTTGGAGTAATTGTAATAATCATAGGGAATGTATTGTAACTCCTTTCACTACGCGATTCACAGTACCTGTCTTAGAAGGGGTATCTGGAGTGTTGCCTACACGAATACTTGTAATGAGAGAAATCATCTGAGCAATCATCACATAAGGAAAAGCCAGATAAATATCTTCTAAGCCCTTGTCTTCCAGTTCAAACTTATCCCATTCTCCTTCGATCTTTCCTTGAGAAAGTGACAGATTCTTCTTGCTGATACCGTCCAGATGAACTTCTTCCAGCATATCCAGATCATACTGTCTTGTATAAGGATCCGAAGAGACTAAGGACACGATTAAAGTGTTTTCGTTGACAAAAGATTTTGGTCCGTGTCGAAATCCCATGCTGCTTTCATTGCAGGTTACTACAAGACCTGCTGTCAGTTCCAATATTTTTAATCGGCATTCGTTTGATAACTTATATAAAGAACCAGAACCTAAATAAACAATCCGGTCAAAATCGAAATCCGTTAGTTTTGTAATCTCTTGTTCTCTTTCGATAATTTCATTTCCTAAAGCAATGATTTTTTCCACCGCTTTTTCTTTTTCTTCCAAAGAGTCTTTTCCAAACACAAAGATTGCAGACAAAAGCATACAAGTAAAGGAACTTGTCATCGCAAATCCTTTATCGTTGGATTTTTCCGGCATATTAAGGACAAAAGAATTCTCTTCTTTCGAAAGATTTACTGCAAGTTTTCCTTCTTTTGCACAAGTAATGGCAAGATTATAGAAATCTTTTACCAGTTGTTCTCCCAATTCCACCGCAGCCAGACTTTCTGGACTGTTTCCGCTTCTTGCAAAAGAAACCAGCAATGTCGGTGTGTCTTCTTTAAAGTAAAGCTTCGGACAAGATACCAGATCCGTCGTCCCTATAGACTCGAAGGTCATCTCTTCTCCGTCTTCTAAATAATCTCTTACCGTATTTCCCACATACTCGGAGGTACCGGCTCCTGTAAAAATAACTCGTAACGCTTTTCCTTTTGTATCTATACTCTGAATAAACTTTTCAATTACTTCTTTATGATTTTTATAAATTCCTAGAGTTTCTTCCCACAGTTTAGGCTGCTGGATGATCTCCTGGAGTGTAATGTCGCTTCCTGATCCACCGTTTCCTTTATCATCAATATTCAGCATTTTTATCACCTCTATTTAACCTTTCCTTAGAATGGTAACTACCAGTTAAAGTATATCCTTTTCCTGTAGACATGTCAATATATAAAAACATTGAACTTATCCTTTTATATTACTTCTTTTTCTTTCATTTATTACAATAATACTAAAATATATCAAAAAATATGTTGATGTTTTCCTAAAAAGATATTATTACATTTGTAATAGGTAACTACCATTTAGTCAGGGGGTCATGATGAAAGAAAGTATATTAGCTGCATCCATTGTAATTCTAGCTTTTATTGCAATCGGATTTATCATTCTCCAAATTGTGAATGCTAAAAATCTTAAGAAAAGCAAGGAGTATTATTCAAATCTCCATACTTCTTTAAAACCGGGAGCAGAAGTCATGCTTACGGGAGGAATTTACGGAACACTTACAAGGGTCAGAGAAGATTATGTAATGGTTGAAATCGCTAAAAATACTGAAATCAAAGTCAGCCGCTACAGCATTAAAGAAATTATATAGGGAGGATATTATGCCAAATATTTTATTAACAAGAATCGACAACCGTTTGATTCACGGACAAGTGGCAACACAGTGGAACAACTACGTAGGAAGCAACCTTATCCTTGTAGCAAACGACAAAGTTGCAGCAGACAAAATGAGACAAGGTTTAATGGATATGGCTGCACCAAACGGTGTAGATACAAGATATTTTATTTTAGAAAAAACAATCAATGTTATTCACAAAGCAGCAGATCGTCAAAAGATCTTTATCATCTGTGAAACACCGCAAGATGTTTTGACACTGGTTGAAGGAGGGGTGCCTATTAAAAAAGTGAATATTGGAAACATGCATATGTCAGAAGGAAAGAGACAAGTAGTTGGCGTAGTCAGCGTGGACGATGCGGATGTAGAAGCTTTTAGAAAACTTCGCGAGTTAGGCGTAGAGCTTGAAATCCAAAAAGTTCCAGGCGAACCCAAAGAAAATATTGAGAAATTATTTCAATAGTTTCATAAAATAAGGAGTAGAAAATTATGGATTATAGTATTATTCAAATCGCATTAGTCTTTATCGTAACCTTTATAGCCGCGATTGATCAATTCAGTTTCTTAGAATCACTCTATCAGCCCATCGTAATGGGCCCAGCTATCGGAGCGATTTTAGGCGATGTGCAGACTGGATTAATCGTAGGGGCAACCTATCAGTTAATGACCATTGGAAACATGCCAGTCGGCGGAGCACAGCCTCCTAACGCTGTAATCGGCGGAATCATGGCAACAGTATTTGCTGTAATAGCAGGACTTCCTCCAACAGCAGCAGTAGCTGCAGCAATCCCATTTGCATTATTAGGTCAATACGGTGTTACATTGCTGTTTACCGCAATGAGCCCGGTAATGACAAAAGCAGACGACTATGCTCATTCTGCGGATCCGGCAGGAATCAGAAAAATCAATTATTTTGCAATGGCCATATTAGGATTAATCTTCGGCGTTGTCGTTTTAATGTTCTTCTTCGCAGGAGCAGCATTTGGAGAACAATTAGTAGCAGCCATTCCTCAATGGATTATGGATGGTTTATCTGCAGCCGGCGGTATGATGAAATTTGTCGGATTTGCAATTCTATTAAAAGTAATGATGTCAAGAAATCTTTGGGGTTTCTATTTTGCAGGATTTGCAGGAGCGATTATTATCTCTGCGAATGAAAAACTTTCAGGACCAGCACTTCTATTAATCGCATTAATCGGTTTTGCAATTGCATTTTGGGATTACCAAATCCAAACAAAATTCAAAACTGCTCAAGTTACACAAAATGTAGAAGGAGAAGAAGATGGAATATAATATACCTACAAACTACAAGGACACTACACCTAGTGCTCCTTTAGATAAAAAGACATTAAACAAAATGGTATGGAGATCTTTATTTTTACAAGCTTCTTTTAACTACGAAAGAATGCAGGCCGGCGGATGGCTATACGGTATCCTTCCTGGTCTTCAAAAAATCCATACAGACAAAGACGACTTAGCAGCTTCAATGAGCCACAACTTAGAGTTTTTTAATACGCATCCATTCTTGGTTACTTTCGTAATGGGTATTATATTATCTCTTGAGCAAAGCAAAGCAGATATTCAAACAATCCGTTCAGTAAGAGTTGCTGCCATGGGACCTCTAGGGGGAATCGGAGATGCATTATTCTGGTTTACATTAGTTCCTATCGTAGCCGGTATGACTTCCAATATGGCCCTTCAAGGACAGATCGCAGCACCATTTATCTTCCTGATCGTGTTCAATATTGCACAGTTTGCAGTACGTTACGGATTGATGCACTGGTCTTATAAAATGGGAACGAACGCTATTGGAATTCTTACAGCAAATGCCAAAGAATTTACAAGAGCCGCTTCTATCCTTGGTGTAATCGTAGTCGGCGCTTTGACTTGTATCTACGGAACAACAACTACAAAACTAGAAATTCCTAACGGTGTTACAAACGAGCCTGTGGAAGTTGTAACTGTAGTTCCAAACGAAGCACTTCCAAACTATGAACAATTCCTATATGCACCAGACGAAACTACAAATCAAATTCCAGCAAATGTAGAGGACCGAACTTTGCTAGAAGGCGCTGAAGTCGCTGATTTAGGAAATGGAAACTCTCAAATTACATTTAACAGAAACCAAGAAGTTCCTGTAACGATTAAAGTACAAGAAATACTAGACGGTATTATTCCTAATATGATTCCTCTAGCAATTACATTATTGTTATACGGACTATTCACAAAAAGAAAATGGACTCCTCTTAAAGGAATCGCTTTAATCTTAGTGATCGGCCTAGTAGGAGCATTCTTCGGAGTATTCTAATATGGAAAATAAAAATGCAGTAATCGTTAGCGCACATGGTAATTTCGCCGACGGAATCGCTTCTGCGGTAAAACTTATCGCAGGACCGATGGAAAATCTTCGATTGGTAAACTTTCCAGAAGGATCCAATTTTGAAGAAATCGACGGTAAACTAAAAGAAAGCTATGATCAGCTAAAAGACTATAAAAATGTTTTAATTATAACCGACCTTATGGGAGGAACTCCTTTCAACCGGTCTGTACTCGCCCTTGGGGAAAAAGAAAATGTAAGAGTCCTTTCCGGACTTAACTTTGCTTCTCTATTCCAAGCCCTTACAAGCGATACAGAAGATATCGACGCTTTAGCAGATGAAGTAATCGAAATCGGGCGGGAAGGTATTGGAAAATACGAAGTCATTTCAAAAGAACAGCATGACGACGACGGTATTTAGGGTATAAACAAAATAGAACTTAAGGACAACTGTCCTAAGAAAAATCCTATGGACAAAAAGTTCATAGGATTTTTTAATGAATAAGAAAGGATCATTATGATATATAAAGTCAAAGAACTCGTATTGAAGGATAAAATCCTTGAAAATGTATTTATAGAAGTAAACAATGGAAAATTCGGAAAGATATTGAAAGATTACGATGGAGACTATGAAGACTATTCGAAATACACCATGGCTCCAGGCTATGTAGACACCCATATCCACGGTTATGGCGGCCATGACGTCATGGACTTGGACGGTGAAGAATTTCTTAAAATCTGCGAAGGAATCGTAGAAAACGGCGTTACTTCCTTTTTAGCAACCACCCTCACCTCCTCTACAGAAAATCTCGACAAAGCCTGCGAAATCGTAGGAGAACATTACGAGAAATCAAAAGGTGCAAAAGTAAAAGGAATCTTTCTAGAAGGACCTTTTTTTACCGAAAAACACAAAGGCGCTCAAAACCCAAAATATTTCTGCGACCCGGATATTGAAAAACTTAAGAAATGGAAAGAATTATCCAAAGGTCTGGTCAATAAAATCGCCATCGCACCGGAAAGAGACGGAAGTGTAGAGTTTATAAAAGAAGCTAAAAAACTAGGGGTTCATGTTGCCTTAGGACACAGCGACGCTACCTATGAAGAAGCCTACGATGCTGTTATGGCAGGAGCAGATATCTTCGTCCACATCTACAACGGTATGAGCGGCCTTCACCACAGAAAACCAGGCATGGTAGGAGCAGCTCTTACTACAGAAGACACTACAGCAGAAGTAATCGCAGACGGCCATCATGTCCATCCCGCAGCGATCAAAGTCGTACTCAATGCAAAAAACTACGATCACACCGCCCTTATCACCGACTGTATGATGGCAGGAGGCCTTAGCGAAGGAGACTATGTATTAGGAGAATTCGATGTAAAAGTGGCGGAAGGAACCGCCCGACTTAAAAGCGACGGAAGCCTTGCAGGAAGTATCTTAAAACTCGACGGCGGCGTACGAAGTGTTTATAACTGGAAACTGGCATCAAAATTCGAAGCTATTCAAATGGCCAGCCAAATTCCGGCAAAATCCGTAGGAATCGACGACAGCTGCGGTATTATCGAAGAAGGACGAGATGCCGATTTTAATATTCTGGATGATGAATTAAATATTATCGCAACCTTCATCGACGGCAAAAAAATGAATTAATAAAAACTCCTGCATTTTGATATGTACCCTCTTTACTGGACAACAGTAAGGAGGGTATTTTTATGCGATATAGCTATGAATTTAAAAAAGAATGTGTGGAATTGTATAGACAAGGTCAATGGCCTGATACACCTGAGGGAATTAAAGAAAAAAGTTTTTATGGAATAATTCGATTATGGTCTAGGTTAGAAGAATTACATGGGCAAGAAATTCTAAAACACGATAATAATATTAATTGGACTGCTGATGATAAACTAGAAATGGTAAATAAAGTAATT